>JBAUCP010000141.1:0-1949 GCA_049677625.1 Occallatibacter sp.
CCCACCGCCGACCACAGCACCACCAGCGACCGGCGCAGCTTTCCGCTTACGTAGCTCTTCAGCGGCACGGGAACCACCCCGTCCCTGTAACTGCCGCAGCTCTGCGGCTGCTTGACGTTCCAGCACAGATGCGGCGCAACCGTTCTTCCATCCTCCTGCGCCTGCGCAAGGGAGATGCCGGGCTTGAGCCGCCCGATAAACGTGATAATGTTTCCCCAGTCCCGCGGAGGGCCATAAAGATTCAGCGGCGTAATGGCATCGACCTTTGAGCCCGGCGCAAACACCGCGCCAAAGTCAAAGCTCCTGGGCAGCACGCCGATCACGGTGGTTTGCTGGCCGTTCATGTCGAATGCCTTGCCCACGATGTTTGGATCGCCGTTGAACTGGCGGCGCCACCATGCGTCCGTAAGCAGCACCACCGGCGGCGCTCCATTGCGTGCGTCTTCTGCCGTGAACAGCCGCCCCATCGCCGCTTTCACGCCCAGCAGTTCAAAGAAATTCGAAATCACATCGATGCTCGTGGCCGGTATGGGCGCCCCGCCCAGGCTCAGGCTTAGATTGCCTGGACTGGAAAACGCAAAATACCCCGTCACATCCTGATAGGAACGGCTCAGCGCGCGGAATTCATCGTAGGCGTCGGTTGAGTACGTGGCGCAAGACAGCCCGCACTTAGTTGGCGGAGGCGCAATCCACACAAGCTGGTCGGGCGCTGCGAACGGCAGCGGCCGCAGCAGCAGCGTGTTCACCACGCTGAAGACGGCCACGTTTGCGCCGATGGCCAGCGCCAGGATCAGAACCGCGACGATGGTGAAGCCGGGATCGCGGCCCAGCGTGCGCAGCGTGTACTTCAGGTCCTGCAAAAGGATGTCGATTTTCATAAGTCCTCGCGCTTCACGATGCTTTTCTCTCGCCTGCTCGATTCCGCCTATGCTGACCAGCGCCAGGCGGCGCGCCTCTTGGAACGGCATGCCACGCTCCATGTTTTCTTCCGTGGCGAACTCGACATGCGCGGCAAGCTCGGCTTCGAGCTCCCGGTCGAGCCGGCGCTTGGCCAGGAATGCACGCGTGCGCTGCCGCAGACGCCAGCTCATGCAGGCTCTCCGCTGCCGCCCGGCACGTCGTCCGCATCCATCGCAAGCACGCGATCCATCACCCCGGTCAGCCGCTGCCAGTAGCGCGCGTCTTCCGTAAGCTGGCGCCGGCCGGCCTTGGTGATCGAGTAGAACTTGGCCTTGCGGTTGTTGCCGGAGACGCCCCAGCTCGAGCCGATCCAGCCGCGCTGCTCCAGCCGCACCAGCGAGGCGTAGATGGTGCCCTGGTTGAGCAGCACCTGGTCGCCGCTCACCTGCTCAATGCGCCGCGCAATGCCGTAGCCGTGCATTGCGCCCATGGCGGCCAGCGTCTTGAGCACCATCAGGTCCAGCGTGCCCTGCAATAGATCCAGTTTCGACAATCGATCTGCCTCCCTGTGGCAATACCACATGAGACTAGCACAACTCCTGTGGCATCACCACAGGAAAATCTCGTCCGCGTTACAGGGCAAACGCATGAACAATTCCCGGTGTCGAGGCCGGTTGCTTTCGCCTGTTCCTTTCACCTATTGAAGTGGTCGCTCACGGCATCGGCTACGGCGTCTTCTCTCGTATCGGCCATGCATCCTCTCCCGGAGGGAGAGACCGAAAATAGCCCAGGATGAAGTCCGCGGCAGCGGACGGAATCCTGGGTTCCGATCGCCGCCATGTTTTCGCGTCCCGTAGGGCCGCGGCGAAACTTTGCATCGGCGCTGAACCGTGTTCATGCAATAGCCCTGGCTCACAGAACTGCCGCTACGAAATCATGCAAAAATGCTGTAGAATAGAAGGCGAAGTGATTCTCCACCAGCCCATTCCGGCCCTCCTCTAGCGGCGCCCGCCGCATGTACTGGTTTTTCACCCTGCCACTTCTCTACT
>JBAUCP010000142.1:0-2786 GCA_049677625.1 Occallatibacter sp.
AGGGCACGGTGTACCAGTTCACGCTCTCGCCGCGCTTGCGGTCCATGGGATAGAAGCAGAGATACTTTGCTTCCGGCACGGAAGGAAACAGACGCGGCGCCATTGCATCGGCGCTGCGCTTGAGCGATGCGGCGATCTCCGCGCTCCACTCCGCCGAGTGCGCTTCGAATCCCTTTGCGCTCGCTGCTTCGTAGGTCTTGCGGCTCGACTCATAGAGGCCCAGCTCGACGACGGAGACATAAGAGTGCCGCTGGTCAAGAAAGCCGTAGAACTCTGTCTGCGCAAGATCGAGCTCCACCTGGTTGAGCGCTTCGAGCGATTCGCGGAAGTGAATCAGCATCAGGTCGCCTTTGTGGCCGAGTTGCGAATAAAGCGCCGTGCGCACTGGCGCATCGTCCGTTGCCCGCTCCAGCTTCTTAAGCGCCGCAGTGAACCGGTCCACAATCCTTTCACGTTCGCCGCCCGCGCAGGACCGCCATGACTTCCAATCGAACCGGAAAAACTGATGCAACACGCTCGAACCTTCCAGGGTCAGCGGTACCGGCGGAAAATCAGCCACACATCCTCCTCAAAAATCATCTTCTGCTAACCCTCATCCTAACAAAATGCAGATACAGACGTGTGCATTGTCCTTTTCCTTCGTCATCGTTTGCGGTGGGCCAAAAACGCGTGCTGGCGGCCTATATACTGAGTACGCGAATGAACGAAAAGATACGATGAACGAAAAGATCCTCGCCCTCATCTTCCAATTCGTAACGCATGTCATCAATGCCGGCGGCTACGCGGGTATCATCGCGCTCATTGCACTCAATTCGTCCGGCACTCCAATCCCATCTGAAGTCATCATGCCGTTTTCTGGCTACCTGGTTTACCTGGGGCGCTTCAATCTGTTCATGGTCGCGGCGGCCGGAGCAGTGGGCTGCAACATTGGCTCCGCGATCGCGTACTGGATCGGCGCCGAGGGCGGACGCCCGCTGGTGGAGCGCTACGGCAAGTGGGTCCTGATGAGCCGCCACGATCTGGACCGCATGACTTGGTTCTTTGAGAAGTATGGCTCGATCGCGATTTTGCTGGGACGCATGATGCCTGTGGTGCAAACATTTGTCGCCTTTCCGGCTGGCATTGCCAGGATGCCGCGGCTGCGCTTTCACATCTACACCACTCTGGGCTCGCTTGTGTGGTATTTCTGCCTTGCCTTCGCGGGCATGAAACTCGGTGAGAAGTGGGACACCGATCCGCGGTTCGAGCAGGCTTTTCATCGCTTTCATCTCGTCATCGAGATCGCCTTGCTGGCTGCGTTCGTCTGGTTCATCTGGACGCACCTCAATCGCAGAAAAGCGGCAGCAAACGCGGCCTAAGACAATCTCTCAATCTGCGCGCAATTCTCGCGAGACACGCTGCCGCAGGTTGAGCGGAGTAAGTATCATCATCAAAAACAACGCTAGGAGAAGCAATGTCGACTGAGCAGCAGGGCGGCCACGCGGCCGCAGCAGCACAAAAAGTAGAGCCCGCGACGGGCAAACTGGGCGTGATGGTTGTGGGCCTTGGCGCAGTGGCTACCACCATGATTGCAGGCGTTGAGGCCGTGCGCCGCGGGCTGGCCAAGCCCATCGGCTCGCTCACGCAGATGGGCACCATCCGCCTGGGCAAACGCACGGATAACAATTCGCCGCTGATCAGGGACTTTGTTCCGCTGGCCGATCTGAACGATGTGGTCTTTACCGGCTGGGACATCTTTGAGGACAACGTGTATGAAGCCGCGGCGCACGCAGCGGTTCTGGACAAAGAAATACTCGCCAAGCTCAAGCCGCATCTTGAAACCATCAAGCCGATGCCGGCGGTCTTCGATCAGTACTATGTAAAGCGCCTCAACGGCACGCACGTAAAGAAGGGCAAGAACAAGCGTGACCTGGCCGACCAGGTCATCGCCGACATTC
Source organism: Occallatibacter sp. (assembly GCA_049677625.1). Classification (GTDB taxonomy): domain Bacteria; phylum Acidobacteriota; class Terriglobia; order Terriglobales; family Acidobacteriaceae; genus Telmatobacter. The sequence goes on from JBAUCP010000142.1 coordinate 1,938, forward strand.
GCGCGTTCAAGAAGACGGTCGACCGCGTGGTGATGATCTGGGCCGGATCGACTGAGATCTTCATGGAGCCCACGGCGGTGCATCAATCGCTCGCGGCCTTCGAGAAAGGACTCGACGCGAGCGACATCGGCATCGCGCCCTCGCAGATCTACGCGTATGCCGCGCTCAGCGAAGGCGTGCCCTTCGCAAACGGCGCGCCGAACCTGACGGTCGACACGCCGGCGCTTATCGAGCTCTCGAAGAAGAACGCGGCGCCCATCTGCGGCAAGGACTTCAAGACCGGGCAGACGTTTATGAAGACCGTCCTGGCGCCCGCCTTCAAGGCGCGCATGATCGGCGTCTCGGGATGGTTCTCGACCAACATCCTGGGCAACCGCGACGGCGAAGTGCTGGACGATCCCGAATCGTTCAAGACCAAGGAAGAATCGAAGCTCGGCTCGCTCGAGTACATCTTCCAGCCTGAGCTTTATCCCGACCTGTACAAGGACATCTACCACAAGATCCGCATCAACTACTACCCGCCGCGCGGCGATGAAAAAGAGGCGTGGGACAACATCGACATCTTCGGCTGGCTCGGCTATCCGATGCAGATCAAAGTGAACTTCCTGTGCCGCGACTCGATTCTGGCCGCGCCCATCGCGCTCGACCTGGTGCTGTTCCTCGATCTGGCCAAGCGCTCGCCGGAGCTGCGCTCGCTCGGCATCCAGGAGTGGTTGAGTTTCTATCTCAAGTCGCCGCAGACGGCCGAGGGGCTGTATCCGGAGCACGATCTCTTCATCCAGTCGATGAAGCTCAAGAACACGCTGCGTCACATCATGGGTGCGGACCTCGTCACGCACCTCGGGCTCG
>JBAUCP010000143.1:0-3148 GCA_049677625.1 Occallatibacter sp.
GGATGAATCCGTACACCTCGCTGTGGACCGGCGTAACGCCCGGCGATGGCCCCGAGCGCTTCCACGTGATTCTGCTCGACAACGGGCGCTCGCAGATCCTGGCGCGCAAGACCGAGCGGCAGACGCTGCGCTGCATCCGCTGCGCCGCCTGCATGAACGCCTGCCCGGTCTATCGCCAGACCGGCGGCCACGCATACGGCTCGGTATATCCCGGCCCCATTGGCGCCATCCTTACGCCGCAGCTCATGCAGATGCATCACGCCCAGTCGCTGCCTTACGCTTCGTCGCTCTGCGGCGCGTGTTACGAGGTCTGCCCGGTCAAGATCAACATCCCCGAGGTGCTCATCGAGCTGCGCGCGCAGGTGACCGACCAGGAGCGGAAACAGCTCCGCCGCTTCTTCGATCCCATGTATCTCGGCATGCGTGTGGCCGGCCTGCTGTTCTCGCGCGCCTGGCTCTTCCACGCCGCGCAGCGCCTCGGCCGCCTGGCGCTCGGATTCTTCACCGGCAAGGACGGCTGGATTCACTCGCTGCCCGGCATGGGCGCCAAATGGACCATGACCCGCGACCTGCGCGGCCTTCCCGACCAGAGCTTCCACGCCTGGTGGGCCGCTCGCCAGAAGGAGACCCAATGAGCGCTACGGCCTCATCGCGCCGGCAGATTCTGGACCGCATTCGCTCCGCAACGCGGAATTCCACGGGCTCGGCTGAGCAGGCCGCCGGCTCTTACGCCCGCCTGCCCCGCGGCTACGTTCGCCACGGCGCGCTGCCTGCCGATTCGCGTATTGGCCTGATGCTCGAGCGGCTTCGCGAATACGATGCCGAAGTGGCCGAGTTCACGCCGAATGCGTTGCCGGCCGCGATTGCCGCGCAGCTCGCCGCGAGCGGCCGGCGCACGTTTGTCGCGCCCCCCGGTCTGCCGCCCGAGTGGCTTGCGCCGGAGTTCGAATGGAAGATCGATCATGGCCTGGCTACGGACGAGATCGAGCAGGCCGAGGGCGTGGTGACAACCTGCTTCTGCGCCATTGCCGACTCGGGCACCCTTGTCCTGCATCACTCGGCGTCTGAGGGGCGCCGCGTGCTGTCGCTGCTGCCCGATTGGCATCTTTGCATTCTGCGCTCCAGCCAGATCGTGGAGACGCTGCCCGAATACTTCAGCCTGTGCGGTCGGGTTCCGGCTCTCGTCACCTGGATCTCCGGGCCCAGCGCCACGGCCGACATTGAAATGACGCGCATCAAGGGCGTCCATGGACCGCGATTTCTGCACGTGATTCTAGTCCGCGACCACGTCGCCGACGCAACATCGAATTGAGACTGGCCACAGTAGATGAGGCCGGCAAGGGGGAATAGCATGACGCTTTCTGACTCTCAAACCCACGATCGGGCATTTAAACTCCTCGACACCTTTCAGATCGAGATTCCCTCCTGGGGATTCGCCAACACCGGCACCCGCTTCGGCAAGTTCGTGCAGGCTGCGGCCGCAACCACCATTGAGGAGAAGTTTGCCGACGCGGCCGAGGTGAACCGGCTCACCGGCGCAACGCCCACGCTGGCGCTCCATGTGCTCTGGGACCTGCCCCACGGCCTCAAAGACGTGCCGGAGGTGCGCGAGCTCGAGCGCCGCTTCGGCATTCGCTCCGGCTCCATCAATCCCAATCTCTTTCAGGACCAGGAGTACAAGTTCGGCTCGCTGTGCAACCCGTCGTCCGCCATCCGCGAGCAGGCCCTCGCGCACATGTTCGCTTCGATCGAGATCGGCAAGGCGCTGGGCTCGCGCGACGTCTCGCTGTGGATGGCCGACGGCTCGAACTATCCCGGCACGCAGAGCATCCGCAAGCGCATAGGCTGGCTGGAAGATGCGCTGCGTGCCGCGCATGACCGGCTTGCGCCCAACCAGAGGCTGCTGGTGGAATACAAGCCCTTCGAGCCAGCCTTCTATCACACCGATATCGCGGACTGGGGCATGTCCTCGCACTTTGCCCGCGAAGCCGGACCGCAGGCCTGCGTGCTGGTCGACACCGGCCACCATTATTCGGCGCAAAATATCGAGCAGATCGTGGCCTGGCTGCTCCACACCGGCATGCTGGGCGGCTTCCACTTCAACGACCGCCGTTATGCTGACGACGACCTGACTCTCGGCTCCATCGATCCCTACCAGATCTTCCGCATCTTCCACGAGATTCACTCGGCGGCCAGCGACGGCCTGGGGCTCGACGTGGCCTACATGATTGACCAGAGCCACAACCTGAAAGGCAAGATCGAAGCCATGGTGCAGACCGTGGTGACGGCCCAGGAGTTGTATCTGAAGGCGGCGCTCGTCGATCGCGAGCGGCTGGCCGAGTATCAGCAATCCTGCGACCTGGTGGCCGCCGAAGAGCTGTATCGCGGCGCATTCTGGCGCGACGTTCGCCCGCTCACCAGCGCCTGGCGCGAGGCGCGCGGCCTGCCCGCCGATCCGCTTGCCGCGCTGCGCTCCAGCGGCTACGTGGAGCGCATTTCGAGCGAGCGCGGAAGCCGCAGCTCGGCGGTGAGCAGTTACGCGTAACAATGTTCTATGATGGTGCTCGCCGCGCGGCGCTGAGCCGGCGCCGTGCACGGAGGGACGGTTGGCCAAGGCAAAGATCAAACGGCTTTACCTGATTCCGATTCTTTCCAAGGCGCTCGACGTCATCGAGCTGCTGGAGCGGGATCACGCACCACTGACTCTCGAAGACGTCTACCAGAAGACCAGCATCTCCAAGACCAGCGTCTACCGCATCCTGAAGACGCTGGTGCACCGCGGCTACCTGGCGCAGACCCAGAGCGGCCAGTACCGGCTGGTCTCGCGCCCGCGGCGGTTGCACTTCGGCTTTGCGGTGCAGAGCGCGGAGATGCCCTTTTCACAGGCCGTGGCGCAAAGCGTTACCGCCGCCGCTGCCGCCTCCGGCGTGGAGCTCATCACCCTCGACAACCGCTTCGATCCCGACGCGGCCGTGCGCAACGCCGAGGAGTTCGTGGCCAAGCGGGTCGATTTAGTGCTCGAATTCCAGGTAGAGGAAGCCGTGGCTCCGCGCGTGGCCCACATCTTCAAGAAGGCCGACATTCCGCTGGTTGCCATTGACGTGCCGCACCCCGACGCTACGTACTTCGGCGTGGACAACTTCGAAGT
>JBAUCP010000144.1:0-2920 GCA_049677625.1 Occallatibacter sp.
GAAAAAGCCACTTGCACGGCCCTCAAAAAGTCTACGTGTACTTCGAAACTGCTCTAAAGGGCGTCAAGGTTCTTCGCCTGTTCACGCCTCCGCGCCTTCGATGTTTTCCACGTGGATCACTTTCGCTTGCTCATCGAGCTGGCCCGTCACCTTCACCGTCTTGCCCTCGAACGGCTTGGCGCGGTCCGGGTCATCCAGCTTGTACACCTGGCCGGACGAGTCGCGTAGAGAGTACTGCTCGCCGTCCTTGACGATCGTTCCGGTGAACGTTGCTGATTTCGACTGATCCGGTTGTTGCTGTTGCCCCTGTTGCGGCGGTTGCGCCTGATCCTGCGCACGAGCCGAGCTGGCGCCGGCAAATGGGCTCCCCCAGGCCAGCGCGCACGCCAGAGCGAGCGTACCTATAGTGAAGCCATGAGCGAGATCGCGCTTGATGGATTGCATAGAAATTACCTCCAGGGTTGGATTGGTCGTGCGCGGAGTTGTTAGCATTCGGCGGTCCAAACCGGAAGCGATTGAATGCGCAGGAAATCCGATCCGCGCTCGCTGCGCGATGTGTAAGAACTACCTCGACTCTGGGTGGCAAAAACTACCGATTCAGGTAAAAAGGTGGCTGCGCAGCCGGGTGTCCCATCTTTCCGCAGCCTCATCGCGAAAGGGTGGGTGAGCAACGAGTCTCAACCGTACCCGCGCACTAAACCGGGTGCCACGAAGACGTGCCGGATAACTCCGCTCACCGCGCCCCAGCCACATCGTTATAAGAATGCCGCGCCCACCCCAGATAATGCGGGTCTCCCCCATTCGCCTCGTCCAGCGACTTGAGCATCGCCGGAAGCTGATCGCCGTAATCCGGCGTGCGCAGCCCGATGGCCATCTTGGCCAGATTCCCATCTCCCAGCCCGTCGTAAGCCATTGCCAGATACTTCCCGCTCTCCGTGCGCAGCTTCTCCATCCGCTGCTCCGTCGACTGCCCATCGCCCGGCGAGCTCAGCTCATAGAGCATCAGCGTGAGCCGCGGCAGCGAGGCAAGCAGGCTCCTGCGCTCCTCGAGCGTGCCCTTCAGCAGCTTGTTCTGAATGTCCGCGTTCACCGTCAGATGAGCCGGCCGCGCCAGCGCGAGCACCGCGCCATACGCATCCACCAGCCCCGGCAGAAAGCGCAGATTGCCCGCGCCCTTGTTCTCCGCCCGCTGCTGCGGCTCAATGTCCAGATGAATGCCGTCAAACCGGCTCCCCGCCCGAATCGCCGCCTGGCTCGCGTCAAACTGCACGATATCCCGCACATGATCGAGCAGCTTCTCGCGATGCGGACCCGGCTCATCGGCATCCGCGCTTGAAAGCAGCGCCTCCACGCGCACATGCGATCCATGCAGAAGAAGAATCAGGCGTGAAAGCAACTCCGCCGGCATCAGCACGCCGTGCGACGACACCGCGACATAAACCTCGTTCACGCCCTGCGCCACACAAAAATCGCGCAGCATCTCGGCGCCGCGCGCATCCTGCGCAACCTCCGGCCCCTTCCACACCCACAGCCCGTGCACCTGCGCTCGAACCTGCGCAATCGCCGCCGTGCAGAGCAGGCCGGCGACTATACAGCGTCGCGCAGCGCGAAGGCCATGCAAGCAAAACCACGCTTCTCGATCTTTGTGGTTGTTGAGCATCAGGGGCGTGCCGGAAAGATGCCGGCAACTCTGAGTTAGTGCTCAGTCTTGCCGACCGTCCCTGCAAATGCAATAGAAATCGTTACTGGGGTGGAGCGCTCGCGCAGGAATCCGCGCTTACGCTCACGCCTCCTCGATCCGCTCCACGTGAATCATCCTGGCTTCCGCATCCAGCTTGCCGGTCACTTTTACGGCTTTACCTTCATAGGTCTGCGCGTGCTGCGGGTCGTCGAGGCGGTAAACCTGGCCCGATGATTCCTGAAGGAAAAACTGCTCGCCGTTGCGCCGGACCGTTCCCGTAAAAGTTGCCGCCTGCGCCTGACTCTGTTGCGTCTGGCCCTGCTGCGCCTGCACAGGTGCGGCGCTGTTGCCGGATCCAATGAAAGGATGTCCCCACGCCAGCGCGCACACAAAGACGAGCGCGCTCAGCGACAGGACAAGAATCAAATCGCGCTTGATAGAGGGGAGGGGCTGCATAGGCATAATCCTCGACGTACTTTTATCCGATGGCCGCACCGCGCGCGCGGTTGCCAGTCGAGGTCTGCGAAATCGAAACATTCACGAGAGAGCATTGATGAGATGAAAGACACATCGGCATCGCTCATGCAACCAAAACCGAATAGCGCATCGGAGCGCCGCGCCGCATTAACTCTCCGCCGGCTGCAGCCGCCTGGCCAGCGCCCATTTCAGCTCTTCGATTCCCTGCCCGGTCACCGCCGAGATGGCGTGAAATTCCAGCTTCCTGCGCTTCACATGCGCGGCCAGCTTCTTGAGCTTTTCCGGGTTCGCCGCGTCTATCTTGGTGGCGGCCACAATCATCGGCTTGTCGGCGAGTCCGTTGCCAAAGCTGGCCAGCTCTTTGTTGATAATCTTGAAATCCTCCACCGGATCGGGCCTTCCCGACGCATCGGAAACGTCCACCAGGTGCACCAGCAGCCGGGTGCGCTCAATGTGCCGCAAAAACTGTATGCCCAGTCCCTGGCCCAGGTGCGCGCCTTCAATCAACCCCGGCACGTCAGCCACCACAAACGACTGCTGATCCGGCTCCTCGCCCACCGTCACCACACCCAGGTTCGGCTCCAGCGTCGTAAACGGATAGTCGGCAATCTTGGGCCTGGCGGCTGAGATGCGCGAGATCAGCGTGGACTTGCCCGCATTCGGATACCCCACCAGCCCCACATCGGCCAGCAGCTTCAGCTCCAGCCGGTAGGCGCGCTCTTCGCCCGCCCGTCCCAGTTCGTGCTCGCGCGGAGCCTGGTG
>JBAUCP010000145.1:0-10736 GCA_049677625.1 Occallatibacter sp.
GGTAAAGAGCCGCAAAGCCGCCAAAAAGCGCGAGAATAAAAAGACAGGCAATGCAGGCAAACGGCAAAAACGATAAAGGCAGGACCGAATTGAAGGAAGAGTCGCAATTGCCGCCTCTCACCCTCGACCAGTTGGAGGTCCTGCGCAAGTTCGCCCTGCTTGAGATCGGTGTGGAAGAGATGCGCCGTTCGCTCTCCGGCGTATTTGAATTCCAGTTTGAGCCCAAGGCTCCCGTTGGCTTTTCGCTCTATCGAACCGCCAGAACGCACTTCCGCGTCCCCGAGCCGGGAATCGTAATTACCCGCGAGCACATCGCGAACGCTCTGGAGCGCAGGCGCTTCGAGCTCATCACCGAACGCGATCTCGTGGTGTGGGCGACAGTTCTGCTCATGAACGATGCTTACGCGCTGGACCCGGCCGACGAAGACCTCATCGCCGACTGGCTGAACGACATCAGCCTCAATCTGGACGCGTCGTAGCCTGAATAACCGCACCGCCAATCCCCTCCCATCCCGATCTCGTCGATTTCTAATTTGATTGCCGCCCACTCCGCGGCCTGCTACCATCCAGCACATTCCCCTTTTCAAGAAAATTGGCAGTTTCGTGGAGCGTACATGTCGACCACTTATACTATGCGTCCGCGCAGTCACTCCCGGGCTCTGCCTGTACAGCTTCTGGACAAGTACTTCTACTTCTTCATGTCGCTGCTCGTCGCCGTAACCGTCATCTACGGATTCAGCCATACCATCAACGGCAATCTCTTCCATCCCGCGCTGCCGCGGCCGACGCTCCTCTACTTTCACGCTGCATGTTTTCCCGGATGGGTTGCCTTCTTCATCTTTCAGTCCGCACTGGTCAGGACGCACAATGTCCGCGTCCATCGGCTCACCGGCTGGTTCGGAGCCGGGCTGGCCGCTTTGATGATTCCTCTCGGCCTCACCATCGCCGTCGTGATGGGCCGCTTCGATGTGCGCGTGCTGCACCAGCAGGATGAACTGTCCTTCTTTCTCGTCCCGCTTTTCGACATCGTCGCCTTCACGTCAACCATCGTCCCTGCCATCCTGCTGCGCCGCAAGCCCGAGCTGCACCGCCGTTTCATTTTGATCGCCACCTGCGTGCTTACCAGCGCGGCCTTCGGGCGCTTCCCTACCAACTTCTTCCCGCCCGCCTACTTTTACACCGGCGTCGACGCGCTCATCCTTCTCGGCGCGCTGCGCGATCTCGCCGTCCTGCACCGCATCCACAAAATCTATCTCTACGCGCTGCCGCTGCTCTTCGCCGCCCAGTCCGCCGTCATGTGGATTGTGAATCACAGCTGGGCGCCGTGGATGCGAATTTCAAAGGCCATCATTGGCTGACCGGTTGCAAGGGGCGAACTGCGGCTCGCGATTGAGTTGAATAGCTCCGCCTGATTTCCCCGAATCCCCGCCGCGTGTCCCGCCGAGGCCCGGAACGATACAATCTCCTGCAGGCCATCTGTTTTTCGGGAGCGGCCAAAGGGAGAGTTTGCGCACATGGGTTATCAGGTTCTGGCCAGAAAATATCGTCCGCAGCGCTTTGCCGACGTGGCCGGCCAGGATCACGTGACGCGCACGCTGTTGAATGCGCTCAGCCAGAACCGCATTGCGCACGGCTACATCTTTTCCGGCCACCGCGGCATTGGCAAAACCACCATCGCGCGCATCCTCGCGCAGGCGCTCAACTGCCGCACGGAAGTGGGCTCGCCTGCGCGGCCCACGCCTGAGCCCTGCGGCGTGTGCGACTCCTGCGTGGAGATTCGCCAAGGCAACGCCGTCGATGTGATCGAGATTGACGCGGCCACCAACCGCGGCATCGACGAGATTCGCGAGCTGCGCGACGCGGCCCGCTACTCGCCCGCGCGCGACCGCTACAAGATATACATCCTCGACGAGGCGCACCAGATTACCGACGCTGCCTTCAACGCGCTGCTCAAGACGCTCGAAGAGCCGCCGGCGCATGTCATCTTCATGATGGCGACCACCGAGCCCGAAAATATTCCGCAGACGATCCGCTCACGCTGCCAGCACTTCAGCTTTCATGCGGTCAAGTTCGACGACATTCTGGCGCAACTCAAAGCGATCGCCGCGCACGAGCAGGTGGAGGCAGAAGAGGCCGCACTGGCGCTGCTGGCCGAGGCCGGCGACGGCTCCATGCGCGACGCGCTCTCCATCATGGACCAGGCGATTGCGTCGGCGCCCATGGAGAACGGACGGCCCGCGCTGGCCGCTGCGCAGATTCGCGAGCTGATGGGCTCGGTGCCCAACGCAGTCTTCGAACGGCTGCTCGAAGCTGTGGCCGCGGGCCAGACCGCGGAGCTGATGGAGCAGTTGAATGTGCTGGTGAACGCGGGACACAGCCCGTCCTCGCTGGCACGGCAGATGGTGCGCTACCTGCGCAACACGCTGATGGCGAAGATTGGCGGCGAGCAGACAGAGCTGCTGCAGATCTCCGCCGACGAGCGGGCCCGTGCGGCGCGCACAGCGATGCTGTTCACGGAAGAAGAGCTCACGCGCAATCTGCAGATTGTGCTGCGCACCTTCGACGATCTGAATTACCGGCAGGAACAGCGATTCCATCTCGAGTTGGGTCTGCTCAAGCTGATTCACGCACAGCGGCTGCTGCCGATCGAAGAGCTGCTGAGCGGCGCAGCGGGCAGTGGCAGCGCGCGCGGCGTTGCTTCGCCCGCGCCTCCGCGCACCGCGCCGGCCACGCCGAGGGCTTCGGCGTCTCCAGCGCCAAAGCCAGCTGCGTCTTCCATTTCGCCGTTTGGTGCGAGCAGCAGCGCCTGGACTGCTGAACCTGTCATGAAGCCGAGCGTTGCGCCTGCGCCCGTTGAAGCGCCCGGCGAGCCTTCGAGCAGCGCGCATGGCCTGAACGGTTCGTCTCACCAGGCGGCTTCCTCGCCCGCGGTCCTCACGGAATTGCCCGCCATAAGCGCCTCCGCGGAAACCGCGCCACCAGCGGATGCGCCTGCACAGGCTACGGCAATCGCAGAAGCGCCGAGCGCCGAGGCTCTGCGCACTGCGGTCAGCGCGGCGCTGGCCACCGCGGGCCACGGCTCGGCCGCGCAACTGCTGGGCTCCGGCGAGTGGACGGTAGAAGGCAGCTCGTTACGCATTGAAGTGGCGCTGATGAGCAAAAAGATGCTCACGCTCACGGTGAATGTGGCTGCGGAAAAGATCATCAAACAGGAGCTGCAGCGGCTGGGCGGCCCGGCGCGTTTTCTTGTGGTTCCCGGCGCGGGTGCAGGCGCGGATGGAAGCTCGGCGGCGGCCATGGCGGCAACGCCGGCAGCCGGCAGCGTTCAGGAAGCGGCGCTCGCAAATCCGCTGGTGCAGCGCGCGCGTGAGATATTCCATGCGGAAGTCCGCAGCGTGGTGGATCTGCGCCAGAAGTGAATCCGATTTTCATAGAGGAGAGAACGCGATGATCAATCCGCTCAAGATTTCCGAGATGCTTTCGCAGGCCGGCCAGATGCAGGAGGAGATGCAGCGCAAGCTGGGCGAGACGGTGGTGGAAGCGTCGAGCGGCGGAGGCGCCGTGACCGCGACCATGAATGGCAGGAAAGAGCTCCTCAAACTGTGCATCGATCCCTCCGCGGTGGTGAGCCTGAGCGGCGGCCAGGCCGATGTGGAGATGCTTCAGGATCTGATTGTGGGCGCAGTGAACGAGGCCGGGCGCAAGGCCGACGACGCCATCAAGTCGAGTGTGCAAGGCATGCTGGGCGGATTGAAGATTCCGGGGTTGAGCTAGTGTCCTGTCCCCAAAGTTCGCCTCATAAATGCTTTGTCATCCTGAGCGAAGTTTGGCGCGTTTTCTGCGCCAAACGGAGTCGAAGGACCTGCTTTTCGGGTACTCCATTTATGCAATGAACTTTTGGGACGCCACACTAGGGAGGCAATTACCTTGTCACGTTATGCCGAGCCGATGGCCCGGCTCATTGAAGAGCTGAAGAAGCTGCCCGGCGTGGGCACCAAGAGCGCGCAGCGGTTCGCCTTTCACATTCTGCGCTCGAGCGACGACGATGCCGCAGCGCTGGCCGAGGCGGTGCGCGGACTCAAGGCCAGCCTGCGCCTCTGCTCCATCTGCAACAACGTGACCGACGTCGATCCCTGCGCCTACTGCGCGAGCCCGTCGCGCAATCAACGGCTGGTCTGCGTGGTGGAGGAGCCCACCAACATTGCCGCGATCGAGCGGGCAAGAGGGGCCCAGGGCAGCTATCAGGGCGTCTATCACGTGCTGCACGGAACGCTTTCGCCGCTCCACGGCGTGGGGCCTGAGCAGTTGCGGGCCAACGGCCTTGTGGGCCGCGTGGAGCGCGGCGAGGTGGACGAGGTAATTCTGGCGACGAGTCCTACGCTCGAGGGCGAGGCCACTGCGGACTGGCTGGCAACTGCGTTGCGCAGCTTCCCGGTCAAAATCACGCGAATAGCAACGGGCGTGCCTGCGGGCAGCGACATTGAATATGCCGACGAGGTGACAATGGCGCGCGCGCTCGACGGGCGACGGGAGATGTAGGCCGTTTGGATTCACGCTTTCCCAGGTCTGAAAATCCAGACCTGGGGCACCCATTTTCGTGCTGCTGTAAGCTAACCCATTAAAAAAGCGGGAGAGTAGATGCACTCTCCCGCTTTGCTCATGGCAGGGCAAACTGCTCTCTCTTGCGATTTATTTCGACACGCTGTCGAGATCGAGGTTCAATTCGAGCACATTCACGCGCGGCTCGCCGAAGAGGCCAAGCGTGCGCTCCGTAATATGTTTGCCGATCAACGCGCGCACCGTGTCTTCCGAGAGGCCGCGGGCTTTGGCGATGCGCGGCGCCTGGTAATACGCATTGTCCGGCGTAATGTCCGGGTCAAGTCCGGAGCCCGACGTGGTCACCATGTCGATGGGAACCGGCTTGCCCGGATTTTGCTTCTGCAGAGTGTCGATGTCGCCCTGGATGCGCTGCGCGAGCTTGGCATTCGACTGCGCAAGATTGGTGCCGCCCGACGAGGTGGCATCGTATCCGTTGCCCGCAGCCGAGGGCCGCGGATGGAAGTAACGGTCCGAGGTGAAGCTCTGCGCGATCAGCTCGGAGCCGATCACCTGGCCGTTGTGCGTAATCAGGCTTCCATCGGCCTGGTGCGGAAAGACGATCTCCGCGATGCCGGTGAGCAGCAGCGGATAACCCAGGCCCAGCAGCAGCACGGTGACGATGGTGAAGCGGATCGAAGTTCCCCATACCGAGTGCGAGACCGGAGCGGCGGCCGAGGTTTCGATTTGCGATTTGTGAGTAGTATCCAACACAGCAGTTGAGTGCACGATCAATCTCCTTGTACTTTACGCCATGTGCAGGGCGACAAGGCACAGGTCAATGGCCTTGATGCCGATAAACGGCATAATGACGCCGCCAACGCCGTAGATGAGCAGGTTGCGGCGCAGCAGCGCGTCGGCCGGCTTGGGTTCGTACTTCACGCCTTTGAGCGCCAGTGGAATGAGTGCGACGATGATGATCGCGTTGAAGATTACCGCCGAAAGAATGGCCGACTGCGGCGAGTGAAGATACATGATGTTGAGCGCGTTCAGCACCGGAAACGCTCCGGCGAACATGGCGGGAATGATGGCGAAGTACTTGGCCACGTCGTTGGCGATGGAAAAAGTTGTCAGCGCGCCGCGCGTCATCAGCAGTTGTTTGCCGATCTCGACAATTTCAATCAACTTGGTCGGGTTCGAATCGAGATCGACCATGTTGCCGGCTTCTTTCGCAGCCTGCGTGCCGGAGTTCATGGCCACGCCCACGTCAGCCTGAGCAAGCGCGGGCGCATCGTTGGTGCCGTCGCCGGTCATGGCCACCAGCTTGCCCTTGCCCTGCTCGCGTTTGATCAGGTCCATCTTGTCCTTGGGCTTGGCCTCGGCAAGAAAGTCGTCAACGCCGGCTTCACGCGCAATCACGGCCGCGGTGAGCGGATTGTCGCCGGTGATCATGATGGTGCGGATGCCCATGGCGCGCAGCCGCGCCAGCCGCTCTTTGAGTCCGCCCTTGACGATGTCCTTGAGATAGATCACGCCCAGCGCGGTCGAGTTTTCCGCCACCACCAGCGGCGTGCCGCCGAGACGAGCCACTTCTTCCACGCTGTCGCGCACCTTTTGCGGCAGCGACGATCCCTGCTCCTCAAGGAAGCGCGAGATCGCGTCCACCGATCCCTTGCGGATGAGCGTGCCGGGCAGATTCACGCCGCTCATGCGGGTCTGCGCGGTGAATGGAACGAACTCGGCGTGAATGCCGGCAATGTCGCGTCCGCGCAGGTTGTACTTTTCCTTGGCCAGCACCACGATCGAGCGGCCCTCCGGCGTTTCGTCAGAGAGCGAAGAGAGCTGCGCGGCATTGGCCAGCCGCTCGTCGCTCACATCGGGCGCGGGAATGAACTCCGCAGCCTGGCGATTGCCAAGCGTGATGGTTCCGGTCTTGTCCAGCAGCAGCGTGTTCACGTCGCCCGCGGCTTCCACGGCGCGGCCGCTCATGGCCAGCACGTTGTATTGCACCAGCCTGTCCATGCCCGCGATGCCGATTGCCGAAAGCAAACCGCCAATCGTCGTTGGGATGAGGCACACCAGCAGCGAGACGAGCACGAAGACCGTCTGCGGCGCCTTGGCATAGACGGCAAACGGCTGCAGCGTGACCACGGCCAGCAGAAAGATGATCGTGAGGCCGGAGAGCAGAATGCTCAGCGCAATCTCGTTGGGCGTCCTCTGCCGCGTTGCGCCCTCGACCAGCGCGATCATGCGGTCCAGGAAGGTTTCGCCGGGGTTGGAGGTGATGCGCACCTTGATCCAGTCCGACAACACCTTGGTGCCGCCGGTAACGGCCGAGCGGTCGCCGCCGGCCTCGCGGATCACCGGAGCCGACTCGCCGGTAATGGCCGACTCGTCCACTGAGGCAACGCCCTCGATGACTTCGCCGTCGCCGGCGATGTACTTGCCGGCCACAACGTAGATCACGTCACCGGAGCGAAGTAGGCCGCTGGCCACCTCTTCAAATTCGCCGCTCGCGGTGTAGCGCTGCGCAACCGTCTCGCCCTTGGCCTTGCGCAGCGTGTCGGCCTGCGCCTTGCCGCGGCCTTCGGCCATGGCCTCGGCAAAGTTCGCGAACAACACGGTGAACCACAGCCACAGAGTGATCTGCAGGTTAAACCAGAAACCTACGGTGTGATTGACTACGTTGTCGATGAGCAGCGCGGTGGTGAGCACGCTGCCCACTTCCACCACGAACATCACCGGGTTTTTGACCATGCCGCGCGGGTCGAGCTTGCGCACCGAGTCAATCAGCGCCTGCCCCATGATTTCGGTATTCCAAAGACTCTTCTTTTCAAGCATGACAATCCGTTCGCCTCGTATGAATACGCTAATGGGTTAGAAAAGCTGGCCGGCCTTGAGCAGCAGGTGCTCGAGGATCGGCCCCAGGCTCAGCGCCGGGAAGAACGTGAGCGCGCCCAGAATAATCACCGTTCCAACCAGCAGCACGGAGAAGAGCGCCGTATTCACCGGGAAGGTTCCAGGGGATGGCGGAATGCTCTTCTTCTGCGCCAGGTTGCCGGCCAGTGCAATCACCGGCAGCATCATGAGGAAGCGGCCGATCAACATGTCCCAGCCCATCGTCACGTTGTACCACCAGTTCGAGCTCAGGCCGGCGAAGGCCGAGCCGTTGTTGCCCGCGCCCGAGGTAAACGCGTAGAGAATCTCTGAGAAGCCGTGCGGACCGGGATTGTTGGTGGCCGAGAGGCCGACATTCGGCAACAGCACGAAGATCGCCGTGAAGGTGAGAATGATGAGTGGGAAGATGAGCGCGTAGAGCATGGACATCTTCACGTCGTAGGACTCGATTTTCTTGCCGAGATATTCGGGTGTGCGGCCCACCATGAGTCCGGCGATGAAGACCGAGAGCACCACGAAGATCAGCATGCCGTAGAGGCCTGCGCCTACGCCGCCAAAGACCACTTCACCGAGCATGATGTTGGCCAGCGGAACCATGCCGCCGAGCGGAGTATAGCTGTCATGCATGCTGTTCACCGCGCCGCAGCTCGCATCCGTGGTGATAGTGGCGAAGAGCGTAGTGTCGGAGATGCCGAAGCGCACCTCTTTGCCCTCCATGTTGCCGGCGGGCGCGGTGGCGCTGCCGGTTTGCGCCGCGCCGTGAATCATGTTGTAGGGGTGGGACTCGGCCCAGTAGCAGACCGTGAATCCGGCCGCGAAGAGAACGAACATTGCTGCCAGCACCGCGAATCCGTGGCCGGGCGAGCCGGTCATGCGGCCCAGCGTAAACGTGAGCCCCGCGGGGATGATGAAGATTGACAGTATCTGCAGAAAATTCGACAGCGGCGTGGGGTTCTCGTAGGGATGCGCGCTGTTGGCGTTGAAGAATCCGCCGCCGTTGGTGCCCAGCATCTTGATGGCTTCCTGCGAAGCCACCGGCCCCTGGCCGATGGTCTGGGTTTGCGCGGGCTGCTCCAGCGGATGCGCGACGGTGTAGGCGTGCAGGTTCTGTGGAACACCCGTGGCCACCAGTGCAAGCGCGTAGAGGATGCATGTGGGTACCAGGATGTAGAGCGTGGCGCGCGTGGTGTCTACCCAGAAGTTACCGATGGTGCCGCACGTGGTGCGCTTGATGCCGCGAATCAACACGATGGCTACCACAATGCCCACAGCCGCCGAATAAAAGTTGTGGATCGCGAGCCCGGCCATCTCGGTGAGATAGCTCATGGTGCTCTCGGGCGTGTAGAACTGCCAGTTGGTGTTGGTGGTAAAGCTGGCTGCGGTGTTCCAAGCCAGATCGGGACCAACGTTGGCCAGATGCTGCGGGTTGAAGGGCAGATAGAACTGCAGACGCTCGATCGCGTAGGTGAGAAGCAGCGTCACGGCCGAGAAGCCGAGCACGGCAAAGGCGTACTCGCGCCAGTTCATCTCTTTGTCGGCCTTCACGCCGCAGAGTTTGTAGATGAGCCTCTCAAAGGGACGAAGCACCGGATCGAGCCAGGTACGCTCGCCCTCGAACACGCGCGCCATGTAAATGCCGACTGGGCGCGCGCATGCGAGCAGAACAATGCTGTAGACGGCAAATAGCAACCATCCATTCACGGTCATTTCAGAATTTCTCCGGGAATAACAGGGTAGCGGTGAGATAACCCAACAACAGGACGGAAAGCACGAGAGCAACGAGTGTGACAATGCCAATATGCATGGAGCTACCTCAACTTCTGGCAGGCCTTGACGTAAAGAAACGCCAGGACGAAGAAAGCTACGGTGAACAGCATCATGAGTACGTCTTGCATCGCAAGTCTCCGAGTTCAAGCCGGAACCGGGCCGGCCGGGCGAATCTCCGGCCTTACCCAGAAACCATTCTGGCTTGTGGCTGATTTGAGTATCGAAAAGATTTTCTAAATAAAACGTAAGGGTGTAGGGAGAGTGGGCAAAATTGATCAAGACTCGCGGGAGGGGGGCGCGTAACGGACCGGAATGCGGTATGAACCGGAGCTACTCTTCGTTGCCGCTCCAGCCTTCGGGCACAAAGCGATAGCCGATCCAGGGCTCGGTCTGGATGTACTGCTTGCCGGTTTCGCTCTCAAGCTTCTTGCGCAACTGGCCCACGAATACGCGCAGATACTCCGGCTGATGCGCCGACTGCGCTCCCCACACCGCGGTGAGCAAGGCGCGATGCGTAATCACCTTGCCGGCGTGGCGGGCAAGATGGAGCAGCAGATCGAACTCCTTGGGCGTAAGGTGAATGGGCTTGCCCTGGACCGTAATGCTGTGCGCGCTCGAGTCCACGACAAATTCACCCACTTCAAGGGCCGCGGTTTCGCGCTCCGGCGCGCGGCGCAGATGCGCACGCACCCGGGCCAGCAGTTCCTGAATGTTGAAGGGCTTGGTAACGTAGTCGTCGGCGCCGGCGTCGAGCGCTTCCACCTTGGAGCGCTCGTGGTCGCGGACCGAGAGCACCAGCACCGGCGTGGCGGCGCGGGCGCGGATGGCGCGGCAGACCTCGACGCCGCTCATGCCCGGCATCATGAGATCGGTGATGACCAGATCGGGCGGCCAGTCGCGGAAGACCTGCAAGCCCTCTTCGGGATCGTTGGCGGTGCGCACGTCGTAACCCTGCGCTGAGAGCGCGGCGCGCAGCACTCGCGTAATCTGCGGTTCGTCGTCGATCACCAGCACTCTACCTGGCATGAGCACCCAGCTTCCAATCGAAGATTACATTATTCCGGCGACCCGGATATGATTCCGGTGGAGACGCAGGTGAAAATCGAGGGCGAGGCACGCGGCTATCGAGGGAGAGCTATTCGCTGGGCCGGAGCCACGGCGCTGGCAGTTGCGGCCACGGTTGCGCTCGCCTGGATGCGCGCCAACTCCACCATGGCCGGAATGGTCTTTCTGGTGCTGGTGGTGTGGTCGGCCACCCGCGCGGGCAGATGGCTCTCGCTTTACATTGCCGCGCTTTGCGCACTCTCCTTCGACTTCTTCTTCCTGCTCCCGTATCACACATTCTGGCTCGCCGGACCGCAGGAGTGGGTGGAGATGCTCTGCTTTGTCGCGAGCTGCGTGGTGGTGAGCCGCGTGGCGGAGCTGGCCCGGCTCCAGACTCTCGAAGCCCGGCAACGGCAGGCCGATGTGGAGCGGCTGTATGCACTGAGCCAGGAGATGATGCTCTTTGAAGACGCCGACCGGCTCATCCGCGA
>JBAUCP010000146.1:0-11692 GCA_049677625.1 Occallatibacter sp.
ATCCCAAGGGTGAGTTTCTGGCCGAAGTGGCGGCGGGCCCGGTCTACAAATTACTCGGCAAGGACCCGCTTGATACCGATGTGTGGCCGGCAGCGAAGCAGCCGATCTTCCACGATCTTGCTTATTCCATGCACGACGGCGGCCACGGCATGGTTCCCTCTGACTGGGACATTTATGTTGAGTTCCTGAAGATGCACCTCAATCCCGGGCAATAGGCCGTATCGCGCTATGTTGCGGTGACTGGTGGCCGGACTGAGCGAATCTTTCGAAATATTCAACTTCATGATTGATTTGGCGCGGTATGATCATAATCGGAGCCAAATTTCTACCCGCAAGGGTTTTGCAGGTCGTCCATGCCCAGCTTTGCCCACGAGATGTTGCGCGAAATCTACGAACAGCCGCAGGCGTTGAGCCGCACGCTTTCGCTTTACCTGGGTGAACAGGGCCTGAAGCCGGAGATTGGCGTGCTGCTCTCAGGGTGGGTGAACCCGGCGGGCGAGATTCTGATTGCGGCCAGCGGCTCCAGCCGCCACAGCGGGCTTTATGCCGAGATTCTGCTTGAAGATCTCTGCGGCCAGGCCGTGGATGTGGAATATGCCAGCGAGTACAGCTTGCGCGGAGGGTCGGATATCCGGCATCCCAGCGTGCTGGTGCTTTCGCAGTCGGGCGAGACGACGGATACGCTGGCGGCGCTCGAAGAGGCGCACCGGCAGGGCCACAAGACGCTGGCCATCACCAACGCGGCGGCTTCAACCATGGCCGTGGAGGCGGACATCTCCATGCCGCTGGCTGCGGGCGTGGAGCGGGCCATTCCGGCCACCAAGAGCTTTACCTGCCAGTTGGCGGTGCTCTACCTGCTGGCGCTTTATGAGGGCATGCATCTGGGCCACCTGGATCCGGAGACTCTGGCGGAGCTGATTCCCGAATTGAAGGCGGTGCCGGGCGCGCTCGAGGCGCAGCTCGACGGCTGGCGCGAGCAGACGGCGGCGCTGGCGCGCAAGTACGCGGGCGCGGCGACGTTTCTCTATCTCGGCCGCGGCATTCACTATGCGATTGCGCGCGAGGGCGCGCTGAAGCTCAAGGAGTCTTCGTACGTCCATGCGGAGGGCTATCCGGTGGGCGAGCTGAAGCATGGGCCGAACGCGCTGGTGAGCGATCGCGTTCCGCTGGTGGTGATCGCGACAGTGGACCGTGCGCTCGAGGCCTCTGTGCGGCGGTACGAGAAGACCATCCAACTGCTCGAAGAGATGAAGGCGCAGGGCGCGAAGGTGATTGCCATTACCAACGCCGATGACGCGCAGGTTCCCGCTTTGGTGAGCGATTGCATTCGCGTTGAGCCGGCCTCAGAGTATCTGCTGCCGATTCTCGAAGTGGTGCCGCTGCAGCTCTTCGCCTACCACATGGCGCTGGAGCACGGCGTGGATGTGGACAGGCCGCGGAATCTATCGAAGGCGGTGGTGGAGAAGTAGCGGCGTGTGAGAGGGCTCGCAGGTTCGCGCGACCTGCGTTGCCGGGAAGAATCACGCTTCGCCGATTCAAATCAGCCGCGCCAGGTGAGATGTATACTCTCGGCCATGGAAAAAATCTCTGCGAGTCAACTGCGAGCAGCCGTGGACCGCGCCGGCTTGCCTCCCGACACGTTCGAGCGCATCCGGGCAGCATTGAAGGCCGAGCCGGAAGTGGGACCCAACTTTGAGGCAGCCCACATCAGCTATTATCTCGGGGCTCTGCTGATCATCGGGGCCATGGGTTGGTTTGTCACCAACGCTTGGGACCGGCTCTCGGGCATGACGCTCAGCACCATCGCAATTGCGTACGGCGTTTTGTTTGGTGGGGTCGGGGTTCGTCTCTTCCGCAGAGCTTCGACGAAGGTTCCAGGCGGCTTGCTGGTTGCGGTTGCGGTGTGCATGACGCCAATGGCCGTCTACGGCCTGGAGCGCGCTGCCGGCTGGTGGCCGGGATATGACCCCGGCTCTTACACAAATTTTCATCCATATATCAATGGCAGTTGGGTTCTGATGGAGTGCGCTACCGTGCTAGTTGCGGGGCTTGCGCTGAAGTATGTCCGATTTCCCTTTGTTACCGCGCCGGCGGCCTACGCGCTCTGGTATCTCTCAATGGATGCGACGGACCTGATCTTCCACGCGCACTGGAGCTTTCACCAGGAATGCTGGATATCCGTGGTGTTTGGCGCGGCCATGTTGATCGCCGCCTTTCTATTGGACGGCGCATCTGAACTGGATTTTGCATTCTGGTTTTACCTCTTCGGTCTTCTCATCTTCACGGGCGGACTCTCATTGCTGGGCAGCGGCAGCCAGCTCGGGCGCGCCGTCTATTGCCTGATCCATCTGGTGCTGATGGCGCTGGCTATCATTCTTCGTCGCCGCGTGTTCCTGGTTTTTGGAGGAATAGGCGTCTTTGTTTATCTGGCGGTCGAAGCCGAAGAGTACTTCCGCAACTCATTCGGATTTACCGTGGTGCTTACGCTGATCGGAATTGTTTTCATCGCAGGAGGGATTGCGTATAAACGCCAGGAAGCCGCTCTTGCAGCAAGGTTGGTCCGATTCATGCCGGGACGGGTGCGGCGCCGTCATGCTGACTCGATTGCGTGAGAGCGGGATTGTCATTGAGTGGCTCTCGATGCTCAAGCATTGTGCTATCCCAGGTCTCAAAATCGAGACCTGGGGCACCCATTTTTCGTGCAAGATCAAGCGGTCAAAGACCTAGCTGGCGACCTTGCCTTCAAAGTACGCTTCGATCTCTTCGAGGGTCTTGCCCTTGGTCTCCGGCATGAACAAGGCGGCGACCAGGAAGTACACCACGGTGAAGCTCGCAAACAGGAAGAACATGGACGAGTAGCCGTGCTTGCTGACGAAGGGCAGGAAGATGGCGGCGAGCGTGGTGGATACGAGCTGGTTGATAAGCAGGGCAATGCTCATGCCGTTGGAGCGGATGCGCGTGGGCATGAGTTCGCTGAGCGCCAGCCATACGCAGACGCCGGGACCCATGGCGTAAAACACCATGAAGCCGTAAAGCCCAAGAGCCACGAGCCATCCGTGGCCGGCTTCTGGAACGCGGCCGATGAGCGCTTTTTCGATTTTGAGCGGAGCAGTCTGCGCGGCGTTGAGGTCGGCGAAGGGATTCTGGAAGAGGGCTTCAATCTTGTTCGCGGGCAGGCAGCTTGCGCGGGTGATCTCAATGGGTGCAGCGGCTGCATCGTCGGAGCGGACAAAGCTGGTGGCTGCGGTGAAATCGCCATAGGAATAAATGATGGCCAGCGAGGCGCGATCGGGAGCGATGGCGTTGCCCGTGTAGCCTTCGGCGGCGAGCAGTTTCTGCGCCTCGGCCGGATCGAAGCGCAGGGTCATCTCCGGGCTGGACCCGGCTAAGGACTGCACCGCGTCGCGGCAATCCACGGTTGCTTTTTCCGTGGTTTTGAAGAGGATTCCGACGCTCACCAGAGAGACGATAATGCCGCTGGTGCCGAGGATGAAGAGAAATCTGCGGCCCTTGCGGTCGACCAGCGTCATGCCCACGGTGGTCATGAGGAAGTTGACGCAGGTGAAGATCACGTAGCCCCAGTGGGCGTGGAGATCGCTGAGACCGCTCTGCAGCAGGATGCCGGTGTTGTAGCCGATGATCGAGTTGACGCCGGTGGCCGTGTTGCAGGCGAGAATGGCGCAGGCCAGCAGGAATGGGATCACGTATTTGCGCCGCAGCAGCGAGTCTTTGATCACTTGCCCGGTGGTTGCCTTGGCGCTGCGCGCGATGGCCTCCATCTCCTCAAGCTCAACCGCGGCCTGCTCGGGGCTGCGCGAACGGAGCAGCGCGGCGTAGGCGCGCTCTTTGTCGCCGCGGCGGAAGAGCCAGCGAGGGGACTCGGTGACCAGCAGGCTGCCCAGCACAAACAACACGCCAGGCGGCAGCGAGACCCAGAAGATACCGCGCCATGCATGGTCTTTGAAGCGGAACAGTGCGGCCGCATCGGACATCTTTGCGACCGCCTCAACGCGATAGCTGAAGTAGATGCCGACCAGCGCCGCGGCGACGATACCGAGCGTGAGCATCCACTGGAAGATGGCCGTGCCTTTGCCGCGATGCGCGGCGGAAAGGCACTCGGCAAGATAGAGCGGCACCACCACGCCGATTAGGCCAGCACTTACGCCCTGGAGAAGCCGGCCCAGGAGCAGCGGGTCGTAGCCGTGAGAGAGCGCAATGACGGGAATGCTCAGCGCGAAGGCGAGGCCGCTGAGGATCATCAGGATCTTGCGTCCGAGCCAGTCCGAGAGCAGGCCCGCAAACAGCGTGGAAAGAACGCTGCCGAGGAGCACCGCAGCCACAATGTAAGAGAGCTGCGCGGCGGTGTAGCCGGAGGTGGCTTCAAGATAAGGGTAGGCGCCGCCAATGATGCCTACGTCGATGCCGTAGAGAAGGCCGCCGAGGCCGGCCACCAGCAAAAGAAATGTGTTGTAGCGGCGCGTGGCGGCAGATGCTGCCGCAGCAGGCACGAATTCGGAATCCTGCGTGGTCATTGTGGCGAATTCCTCTCAATTACACGGCTTGGCCCTGGAGGGACGAATATCCCGTTTAGAAAACCGGCGGAAACCGTGAATCCCTAGTCTACAATGATCGTATTCAATTCAAACGCTCATTATTTTGAGCTGAAAGCAGTCGAGATGCGGCATCCGAATCGGTTCCTTGCTTCGTTGGCTTCCATGATCGTTGTTTGCGCCGTTGCCGCGCTGGTTTCTCTGCTGGCGCCGGCGGCTGCGGCGCAGGCTCAGGTGCATCTGCTCCCCGCTCCGCGCGAGGCCAACTTTGGCGCAACGGCCGATCTGCCGCCGCGGATCGTTATCTCGGTTCCGGTGCAGAACGAGCAGGACGAATTTGCCGCGCGCGATCTTGAGGATGCTGTGAAGCTGATCAAGCCGCCGGATGCGGCGGATGGACGTGCCGCGGCTGCCGCGGCTGCTTACAGGGTTGTGCTGCTGCGCACGGATTCGGCTCCGGCCAAGGCGCTGCTCACCCGACGCAAGCTGGTCTTCGACCCGGCCATGCAATCGGAGGGCTACATCCTTGTTGTTGATGCGCATGAGGCTTCTATCGTAGCCGCTTCGAGCTCGGGAGTCTTCTACGGCGTGCAGACCTTCAAGCAACTGCTGCCGTTGCCGGGCGCGCCGCGCGTTCTGCCTACGGGCACGGTGCGCGACTGGCCGGCCATGCGCTACCGAGGCATTGACGACGATCTCTCCCGCGGCCCGTTTCCGACTCTCGACTTTCAGAAGCAGCAGATTCGCATCTTTGCCTCGTTCAAGATCAACATCTACTCGCCTTACTTCGAGCACACACTGCTTTATCCCGGCCATCCGCTGGCCGCGCCGCCGGGCAGCGCGCTTACGCCGTCTGAGGCGCATGAGCTGGTGGCCTATGCGCAGCTCTATCACGTAACGATTCTGCCGGAGCAGGAGGCCTTCGGGCATCTGCACCATGTGCTCAAGTACGACACCTACCAGGACGTGGCCGAGACGCCGCACGGGCATGTGCTGGCGCCGGGGCAGGCGGGCACATTGCCGCTTATCCAGGACTGGTTTACGCAGATCGCGCAGGAGTTTCCCTCGCCGTTTATCCACATTGGCGCGGACGAGACCTTCGACCTGGGGCTGGGGCGCACGCACGACCAGGTGCAGCAGCAAGGCTATGGGCCGGTGTACGTCGCATTTCTCAAGCAGATTCACGATGCGCTGGCGCCGCTGAACCGGCGGCTGCTGTTCTGGGGCGACATTGGCGATGCCAACCCGGATGCAGTGCCGGGATTGCCCAAGGACATGATCGCCGTGCCCTGGGACTACTGGGACACCACGGGGTTCGACAAGCTGATTGAGCCGTTTGCCAAGGCCGGCATGGAGACCTGGGTTTCGCCCGGCGACGCGAACTGGAACGAGGTGTTTCCGGTCGCGAAGACGGCGCTCTGGAACATTCAGGGCTTTATTCGCGACGGGCAGAGGCTGGGGTCAACGGGAGCGCTAACGACGGTGTGGAACGACGACGGCGAGGGGCTCTTCAACATGGACTGGTACGGCGTTCTGTTTGGCGCAGTGGCCGCGTGGCAGCCGGGCGAGAGCTCGATTGCCAACTACCAGGACGCGTACGGACAGACCTTTCATCTGGACTCGAGCGGCAAGATCAACAGCGCGGAGAAAGAGCTGATGGCCGCCGAGGAGGGCGTTGCGACCGCGAAGACCGGCTTGAGCAGCGACACGCTGTTCTGGCTCGACCCGTGGAGCGCGCAGGGGCAGGATGTGGCTGCGAAGCTTTTGCCGAACGCCGCAGATATTCGGCTGCACGCGGAGCGGGCCATCGTGCTGCTGGAGCAGGCGCGGCTGTCGAATGCCGGACTGCGCGAACCGGATGCGCTGGAGGCCATGGATCTGGGCGCGCGGCGGCTCGATCTGATCGGAATGAAGTTCGAGCTGGCGCAGGAGATTGCCGCTGCCTACGCGCTGGCTCTCGGGCAGCAGCACGACAAGACGAAGAGCCAGGTGACCGGCAACCTGCTTGACGAGGTCAGCAGCAACAATGGCCGCTGCCAGGATCTGCGCGATGCGTTTTCAGCGCTCAAGGGCGAGTATTCGCAGGTATGGTTGAGCGAAAACCGGCCCTACTGGCTGAACAACGTGACGGTCCGGTACGACCTGGAGATCGAGAAGTGGCAGCGCCGCGGCGACCTGTTCGAGGAGGGGATTCGCGACTGGCAGAACGGGAAAGATTTGCCCGCTCCGGCGTCTCTCGGGCTGCCGGAGGCCGGCGCGCATTGAGCGTTTCCGCGACTCGCGGGCCGGAAGGCGAGCTGAACGGCAGTTAACCGAAAGATAACCAGCGGCTAGAATAATGACCAAAGTTTGCGGTGGGCGATGCACACTAGAAGCATGCTCGATCTTGGTGTCCGGCAGGATCAGCTCCTGGTGCTGCTCATTGACGACGATCTGGTCAGCCGTGAGGTGACCGCGACCATGCTCACCATGAGCGGTTACACGGTGCACACCGCAGACAACGGCGCGGCGGCCGTAGTGGCGCTTGCCGGCGGTGCGGTTGCGCCGGACTTTATCCTGATGGACGCGCAGATGCCTGGGTTGAGCGGCACTGCGCTGATTGACGAGCTGCGCAGCCGCAGCCGTGCCCGCATTATCGTGGTGAGTGGCAGCAATCCGCCGCCGGAAGTGGCCGCCGCCGCAGACGGATTCCTGCTGAAGCCGCTCGACATGGAGGAGTTGCGCAAGCTGCTCGAGGGGCGCACCGTACAGCCCGCGTCGCCATCGGCTCTGGGACCCGATGCGCCGGTCATCAGCGGCGAGATTCTGGCGCAACTCCGGTTGCTGATGCCGGAGCGCGCGGTGCGCGAGATTTACCAGGCGATCGTGTCGGACCTGGATAGCCGTGCGCAAGCGCTGGAGGCGGCCATTGCCCGAGGCGACGGTGCAGAGATCCGGCGCATCGGCCACGCGATCAAGGGCGGCTGCGCCATGGCCGGAGCGCTGCAGGCGGCGCGGCTGGGCGCGCTCATCGAGAATATTTCTCTTGATCCCGCAGGTAACCAATCGGATAACAGCGCCCTGTTACTGAAGGATTTACGTTCCTCTGCCCGAGCCCTGGAGAGTATGCTGGATGCTGAACTGCCCGCCTGACCCATAGCGTCCTGTACGCCGTGGACCGGGCTCTTCGGAGGCGAGCCGCTTAATGGACCGAAGCATTCGAATTATTCTCGCGGATGACCATCCAGTCGTGCGCATCGGCGTGCGCAACATGCTCTCGGAAACGGAAGGCTTCGATGTTGTTGGCGAGGCTGCCGACGGCGACGAGGCCATTACGCAGACGCTCGAGCTGGTGCCCGACATCCTTCTGCTTGACCTGCAAATGCCTCGCCTGCCCGGCCTGGAGGCGATGCGCGCAATTGTGAACGGCACTTCGACGGCCAAGATTCTGCTGCTCACTTCCACGATCACCACGCAGCAGATCATCGAAGCGCTGCACATCGGCGCGCGCGGCATCGTGCTCAAGGACGCGCTCGCCAGTCACCTGCAGACCGCCATACGCACCGTCTACGCCGGCGACTACTGGATCGGCGGCAAGCGGGTGGTGAACCTGGTGTCAGCGCTCCATGACCTGATGCAGCAGGCGGCCGTGCCGCAGCGCAAGACCTACGGCCTGACGCCGCGCGAACTGGAAGTGGTGGGCTGCATTGTGGAAGGCTGCTCGAACCGTGACATCGCCAAGCAGTTTACGCTGAGCGAAGAGACCGTGAAACGCCACCTCTCGAACATCTTCGACAAGACCGGGGTTTCCACGCGCCTGGAACTGGCGCTGTTCGCCATTGCGCACCACCTGGTTACGGCGCCGTAGCGTCACGTGCTTTGTTGCTGCTATAGTAGTGAGGTCGGAAAAATCGGGTGGATTTTCTCTTACCTCAAAGTAAGGAAAATCCACCCTTTTTGCGTACAACAGGTTTGAAAAATGGGGCCGCGCCTATACGGCACTGAATTCGTAGGACCACTTGCCCTTCGATACCGGCTGGGACTTGAGCAGAATCCGGTAAATCTGCTCGCCCCAATCTTCGCGCAGATGCGCATCAGCGAGCGCGATCGTCTCGATATCCGGCGCGAGCGACGCGCCATCGAACTTGAGCAGCGCGGCTTTGCCATCGCCTGACGCGAGCTTCATCGCGATCTGTCCCTGACTGTCGCTTGTGGGTACGCGCGGCGTCATGATGGAAAGCGTGATGGGCGCGGAGCTTTCGAGCTCAAAGTCCTCGTCCACGACCACTCGGCTGCGCAAGCGGTCGAGGGTTACAGTCCTGATCCAGCTCTTGATGCCGGCTTCCTTCGGATAGGCGCTGGCAATGTTGAAGGAGACGGTGGCGCGCTCGTCATTGGAGCTGTATTTGCGGTCGGTTGCCTGGAATTCGACGCCGTTGTGCTCCATGACGCCGCCGACGGTGGGCAGATTATGATAGGCCGACTGCATGGTCCAGATGGTATAGCGCTCGGGCGAAAAGGTCTTGGCCGTATAGGCCTCAACGCCCACGTCGATGGTGACCGGCTGGCCGTCCTGGTAGATAACGAAGTTGCCGGT
Organism: Occallatibacter sp.; assembly: GCA_049677625.1. Lineage (GTDB taxonomy): Bacteria > Acidobacteriota > Terriglobia > Terriglobales > Acidobacteriaceae > Telmatobacter. Next base: position 9,127 of record JBAUCP010000146.1, read on the forward strand.
GTCGTTGTGGCTGTGGCTGCGCCCGTTGTTCGACGCCAGCACGGCAACGTACATGCCCGCGGTTGAGCCGGCCTTTTCGCGGGCGGTCATCAGACCGAACTCCGGATACCAGGCGTCGCGCACCAGTACGTCCTCCTGCCGGGCGGCGCGAATCTCATTGGCTTCGAGCACGGCGGGAATCGAGCGCGAGAGGCTGGTGAGGTTCTGACCGAGCGCGTTGGTCAAGCCGGCGCCCTTCGCATTCCATCCGTCTTTAGCCGCGTAGAAGGCGCCGAAGGCTTCGAGCTGCGGGTCATGCACGGCTTTGCCGAAGCGATAGAGTACATCGCCCGATGGAGCCGCTTTCCCGTGCACGTCGCCGTAATCCACATAATCGTCGTTGGCGATGTGCACATTCAGAATGAATCTTCCCATTGCGTCGATGAACGGGTTGGCAAAGATGTTTGTGGAGTTGCCGGTAGCCGATTCGAGCGTGCCCAACACTTCAAACAGGGACATGACGGAGCGGCTGTAGTAGCCCGGCCCCTCTTCTTCGCCGGCGTCGGGCCAGTAGTCGTTCAGGTAGGCGTCGACACTCCTGGCGATGCGCACGGTTTCGAGCACGCGCAGTTTGGGGTCCTCTTCGAGGAGAAGATTGGTTACCAGAAGGTTGGAGTTGATCCACGGGCACCAGTTGTTCAGCCGGTGCTCCTGCTTGGGACCGCCGAGGCCCATCCAGGTAAAGTCGTTGCGCTCGCGGGCGGGCTTGAGCATGCGCCGTTCGGTCTCGATTTTGATCCTCTTGTTGATGAGCGGCGATACGGTCTCCAGTTGCGGTCCGAGCAGGTAGGTCGTCCACGAGAGCAGTTGCGCGGTCTCGGCCGAAAAGAGTTCGATGATCGGCTCGGTTACGTCGGGCAGTCCCACGCCGGCCTTTTGCGCGGCCAGGTGCGCGGGCGCGCCCCAGAAGGTCTCTTCGCAGATGAGCCACACGCCGTTGGCAATGTCGTCCAAGAAGCGGCCTTTGCCCTCAAGGCACTCGGCAAGCACCAGATGCTGCAGCATGGCGCGGCGGCTGAAGTTGTCGGCCTCGTAGCGGGTGCGGTTGCCGTTGCGCTTGAAGTCAAGAAACGTGGTGGCGAGCAGCGCCTTCCAGCCTGCCTTGCGCTCCTGCTCGGCACGCTCCACGATGGCCGCGCGCATGTCATCGGGGACGGCGTTCCAGGGGGTGCGCTCGCTCCATGTGGGGTACGGATGCCAGGCGCCATAGGCGGCCAGCTTGCTCTCAAGAAATGATTCCGTATAGGTGGAGCTCAACAGATCGTGAGGCGCGGTGAGACGCGCGCTATCCTGCGCGGCCAACGGCAGCGCGCCCATGGAGCGAAGAAGCTTTTGCTGCCCTGCCAGGGCGATGCTGCCCGCCAGAAAATTACGTCGGTTCATTCTGTTTCCTCTCGTGAGTGCCGGACCCGGCGCCCGCGCGTCTGACGTAAACATGCGTGATCAAACGCGCGGTCCTGCTGGTCTTGTGTGATGAAGAGAGACCGTTCGCAACGGCTGCCGCAAGAGTCTGACGATCGCGACCAAGTATACAGGCGCGAGCGCGCTTCGTTCGACCACTACCTTTGCCAGCTTGCCACAAGGTGAAACGGTCAATGCGCGGACTCTAGAAGCCGACTTTGGATGGAAAAATGATCCGGTGCGGAAGCGCTATTTCGTGCGCGCCGCAGTGCGGCGCGCGGCGGCGGCCTTTCCCAGCGCGGGCAGCGATCCGCGCGGGAAATCAGTGGACTTGCGCACCACGAGCCGCGTAGGGATCTCCCAATCCTTTTGCTCGGCCTTGGGGTGATCGGGCTCAATGCCGGCGCGCAGCGCCTGCACAGCCGCGGTTGCGAGATCCTTGCACGACATCTGCACGGTGGTGAGCGGCGGCAGCATGAACTGCGCGAGATGAATATCGTCGAATCCCACGACCGAGATATCTCTGGGAACCTTGTGCGTGGTCTCGTAGAGTCCGTGCAGGACGCCGATCGCGGTCATGTCGTTGGAGCAAAGCACCGCGGTGGGCAACTCGGGGAGCGCGTTCAGTTGATCCATGGCGGACATTCCGCCTTCCATGGTGTGATCGCCCTCGATGATGTTGCGAGGGGGCACGGCGAGCCCCACTTCGGCCATCGACTTGCGGAAGGCATCGCGCCGCGCCGTGGCCGAGCGCAGGCGCAGCGGCCCGGTGATGAAGGCGATCTGCCGATGCCCGAGAGCAGCCAGGTGTTGCACCGCCTGGCGAATGCCTTCGCCGTAGTCCACCCTCAGCACGCGGATGTTGGGGAGTTCCGGCCCTGCGTCCACAAAGACCAGCGGAAACTCGCGCTCAACGAGCTTCTTCACCAGATCTTCCTCGATGCCGAAGGTCATGATGGCTACGCCGTCCACGCTGCGCTGGAGCATGCGCCGGATGAGCAACTCAGTGCGTGCGGGATCGTAATTGGTGGACCCGATCATGACTTCGTAGCCCTGCGCGACGGCCAGGTTCTCGAACTCCTGCACCAGCTCAGGGAAAAACGGATTGGTGATCTCAGAGACGATG
>JBAUCP010000147.1:0-5476 GCA_049677625.1 Occallatibacter sp.
ATGCATGGCAGCTCGAGTCCAGTGGCCGCAAGTCTCTGCTGGACTTTCCGCACATCGACCTGCGATCTCGAGCGCAGCGCGAACTCAACGCCGTCATATCCCAGTGCGGCGCAGCGATCGATGCAATTGCCAAGATCGTCGCGGAAGACGACGTACGCGCTGGGCAGTGCATCTGCTGTAGAAACAACCAAGCCAATCTTCATCGGTACCTTCCTTTGCCGGTGTCCCCAGAATCCGCAACATAAATCGGCATCTCGAACCGCAGATCCCTCGACTCCGTCCGCCGCGGCAGACTACGCAGTCAGGATGACTGCGGACTTATGGCGCAAACTTCAGGGACAGGGCGCCAGATTGGTTCCGCTCGGCTGTGATTGCGTTCATGCCTTTTTCCCACCGGGAGCGACATGATCCAGAGGCTCCCATACTCCGCAGCTTGAAATCGCGTCCTCTGCGTCCCGGATCAGTCCGAGTGATATGTCGTGCCGGCCGCCCTCGTAGGGCGTATCGAGCCATGCATCCAGGATCTCCATCGCCTCCGGAACCGGAGTGATCTTGCCACCGAGGCACAAGATGTTGGAGTCGTTGTGCGCGCGGGTCATTTTGCCAATGTGGGCGCTGGTGCAGAGCGAGGCGCGAATGCCGCGGTAGCGGTTGGCGATAATACTCATGCCAATGCCGGTCGAACAGATCAGAATTCCGCGGCTCGCTACGGCATGCACGATCGCCTCGGCCACTTGTGCCGCGAAAAGCGGATAGCGGACGATCTCGGTTGACGCGCTGCCGACATCGTGCACGCCGATTCCGCGTTGAGCAAGGTGGTCGACGATTCGGAGTTTCAGCTCAAATCCGCCATGGTCGTTGCCGATCCAGATGACAGGGTCGTTGCTCACGGCTTTTGTCCTTTCGCGCAGTTGGCGCTCGATGCCCATTCCTGCAGTTGCAGCCAAAGCTGCGAAACAGTTGCTCGGCGAAGCGCAGGGTTTCCAGTATGGAACTGGTGAGGAGCGCCTTGTTGCTCCCCAGTCGCGCCTCGACTTTCGAGCTAACATACTAGAGCGGAACAATAATGAGCGTCAATAAGAATAAGTTAAGTCAATTATATTCAGTATTTAGTAAAGTGGTAAGACCTCGTACTTCCTACCACTGGCGATGGCCGGGATATGGCTCGTAGGCATAAGAAGCCGCATTTTCGCCCTGAAGCAAGCGCTGGTGCGCCGCAAGCAGACCGGGCTCGGGAACCGGCGCCCGTCAGGCCGGCCACAGAGACGATGGAATGTTGCGTCAGATTTTGATTTGCTCGGATGCAGAAAGAATCGCTCGTTTCTGAATGTCCAGCGCTGCGAGCAGATGCTCGCGCATCATCTGCTGGGCCTTCTTCTCGTCTCGCGCGCGGATGCACTCCAGGATGGCGGCGTGCGCCGGCATCACGCGTTCCACGAGGCCATCCTCTTTGGCGACGAGCTTCCGCACCTCAATCATCAGGTCCCCGATGGAATCGAGTAGAAGGATGAGCAGCGGATTGTGTGTTGTTTCGGCAAGCCGGCGGTGAAACTCGGTGTCTTTTGAGGCGAACAGCTCGGGGTCGTCTTTTGCAGCCTGCATCTCGGTGAGAATCTGCTGCAGACCGTCGAGGTCGTTGTCCGAGCCTCGCTCCGCTGCCAGGCGCGTGTTTTCGATTTCGATCAGCGACCGCACCTGGTGCAGATGATCGAGGCTGATCTCGCGGCCCAGCGAGCGAAGAAATAGATTCAGCGGCTTGACCGCTTCCTCGCGAGTCAGGGCCTTCACAGTCGTGCCGACGCCATGCGAAGTTTCCAGCAGCCCTTTTGCCGCGAGCACGCGCATCGCCTCGCGGACCACGGTGCGGCTGACGCCGAGCCGTTCGGCAAATTCCCGCTCCGGTGGAAGCTTCGTGCCCACTGGAAGGCGCTCTGAAAGAATCTGCTCCTGAATCGACCGGACGACCCGATCGACCAGAGCGCTCTTGTTGCCTACTGCGGCAAAACGAAGTTTAGGCATCTGCTTCACCGAAATTTGCGCCATGGATTGGTCTGCATTCGAGTCGATCATAGATTCTTTTAAGGCCGCATTCAACTGGTAGGAGGTCTGACAATGTTTTATCTATTCATGAGAGGGCGATTTCACGGTAAATTGGTAGGAGGTACGAGGTCATACCACAATTAAGTAATTTAGTTTCATATATTTACAAAAATATATTGACAATTATTGGATTGTTTTCCTATTATGCGTGCGGTTTTGCTTCCTCATCTCTGGTTTTGTCCTAGGCCGATCAGCGGATGGATAGGACTGCCTGGAACAAGTGCACGTCGGAATGCGGATGGTGGCATGAATTTGAGGACCCAATGAATGGGCCTGACGCTGCTACCGCGCCCGTCAGCCGGTACGCACTGATTCCAGTGAGACGCTGGTTGAGGTTATTCCTAACCCATGTTCCCGGCTGAGGATCTCCGAATCCCCAACGATCTAACCGTCGAGGTGAAAGTATGAAGCTGCTCTACCGAGTAACATTTCTTACCGCGATTGCGGCGATCCTATTGCTGTGTTCAACCTCCACGCCATTGTTTGCCCAAGCATCATCAGGAGCGGTGGCTCAGATTTCAGGGTCGGTTTTCGATCCCGCAGGGGGCGTCGTTCCAGGAGCCCAGGTGACTGCCACCCAGACAAGCACCGGCTTTACGCGGACTGAAGTCGCTGGGGCGGACGGATCATACGTCCTTCCTGATTTGACCATTGGACCCTATAAACTCCAGGTTGTCAGTCCGGGGTTCAAAACGTACTCCCAGACGGGGATTGTCCTCCAGGTAAGTGACAGCGTTACGGTCAACATCAAGCTCGAAATCGGTTCGACGTCTCAGAGCATCACCGTTACTGCAGATGCCTCGATGGTAAATACGGAGTCGTCATCCGTCTCAACGGTCATCGAAAATAGCCGCGTAGTGGATCTCCCACTGAATGGAAGGAACCTGACGCAATTGGTTCTGCTCGCTGGCGCGGCCGTGTCGACCAATTTCGGCGATTACCTCAGCAGCAAGAACTATCCGACCTCTCTAACCATTCAGGTGGCAGGGGGTGAAGCCGCTGGAACTGGCTATGTTGTGGACGGCGGCGGCGCCTACAATGATCTCTACGGGGGCTCGAATCTGCCCTTGCCTTTCCCGGATGCGATACAAGAATTCAGCGTTCAAACCAGTATGATTCCTGCGCAGTTCGGCGGATTCCCCGGCGGGGTCGTCAATCTCGTCACCATGTCGGGAACCAACAGGTTCCATGGAGATCTTTTCGAATTTATACGCAATGGCGATGTGGATGCCATTAACTACTTTGCAAACGCGCAGGATACGCTGAGGCGCAACCAATTTGGCGGCGTGTTAGGCGGACCGATATTGAAGAGCAAGCTTTTCTTTTTTGGCGGATATCAGGGGACGATTTCTCGCACCGCTCCAGCTACCAGCACTTTCTTTGTCCCTACGGCAGCCGCCCTCAATGGGGATTTCAGTACGCTCGAGTCATCCGCGTGCACCAGCAAACCTCTCACCCTAACAAACCCCGCGGGTGGGATGTTTACAGGAAATCAAATTAATCCTGCTACTTACTTCAATACCCAGGCGGTAAATTACGTAAACAAATATATCCCTTCTACCACTAATTCATGCGGAAAAATCCTGATCGGAATTCCGAACCCGAGTAATGAATATCAGTACATTGGAAGGGTTGACTGGACTGCCAACACACGAAATAGCGTATTTGGCCGATACTTCAATTCGAATTACTCCAATCCACCTGTCTACATCAACAACAATCTCCTTGATACCACCCGGACGGGAATTTACATGATGGCTCAGGAGGTTACCATGGGCGACACCTTCTCGCTTACCCAAAAAATGATTAACAGTTTGCACTTGACCTGGACCCGGTTGCCGCTGACTCGGGGAGCAGCCCCAAGCGTGCCTTCGGCCACCACCCTGGGACTTAGTATTGGCCCTGCTCCGCCGGGGAATACCCCGTCCACCGGCATCACCGGAGGATTTTCGACGAGTTGCGGCACTTGTGCCCACGCCTACGTCAATAGAAACCAGACCGAAGTGAGGGATGACATAAGCTGGATCCATGGCCGCCATCAGATTGCATATGGAGGGCTTTATGAACGCATGCACCTGAATGAAAACTTCGCGACCCTTAATACCGGGAGTTATAGCTTCAACGGGTCGTTCACGGGCCTTGGACTTGCCGATTTTCTCCTCGGAGACACCTCTTCATTTACCCAGGGTTCGACGCAAATTTGGCAGGCCGCGGAGAACATGTTCGGACTGTACGTACAGGATAACTTCCGCCTTGACAAACGGCTCACACTCTTGGGTGGCGTCCGCTGGTCCCCTTACTACCCCCCGCATGACGTCCACAATCGTACTTCGTTCTTTGATCAGGCAGCTTATACTGCCGGGCAGAAGAGCGTTGAGTTCGTCAATGCACCGCCAGGCGTCTTCTTCCCAAGAGACACTATTCCGGGGGAGGGAGCCGTCCCGTCGGCTGGGATGCATAGCCGTCCATGGAACTTCGCGCCTCGGGTCGGTATCGCCTGGGATCCTACGGGTTCGGGACTTTGGAGTGTGCGAGCATCCTACGGCCTGTTCTTCGCGGATCCGGAAATGGCAAATTTTGAAGTATTTTCATACATCGCCCCCTATGGGAACCAAGTCTCACTCGTCAGCCCCGAGGGAGGCTGGTCGAATCCCTATGCGGCCGTTGCCGGTGGCGATCCATTTCCTCGGCCTTTTCCGCCGCCGAGCAATGTGTCCTTCGTTCCCGCCGCTGAGTTCTATGCGATGCCTTTGCATATGCACCCGCCGAATACGCAGCAGTGGAACCTTTCGATCCAGCGGCAGGTGGGAGCTGATTTGCTTCTCGCTGCGAATTATGTCGGGAACAAATCCACTCACCGCTGGATAGGATTTCAGGCGGATCCCGCCGTGTATATACCCGGCACGTGGACTGGCGCGGGAAGCTGCGGCTCTCTGACGGTAGCGCCTGGCGCGAACGGCACCGCCTGTTCCAGCACCGGGAATACGGCAGCAAGGCGCGTCCTGAGCCTCATAAACCCGGCGGCAGGGGCTGGCATTGGCACCATCCCTTTCAATGACGACGCGGGCAACGCTGAGTACGACGCCCTTTTTCTCACGGCCAACCGCCGTTTCAACCGGCATTTCAGTGTCCTGGCGAACTATACATGGTCACACTGCTTGAGCGAGGGAGAGCAAGATGCGGAAGGAGGCGGGGGAAGCATCCAGAATCCGAATGACATACCCGCGAGTCATGCGAATTGCAACAGCGACCTTCGGCAAATATTCAATGTGTCGTACGTCGCCAGGAGCCCGCATTTCCAGACCCCGATGATGAACATTTTCTTCAGCAACTGGGAGGAAGCGGGACTTATTGGGGCCCAGACTGGAGCCTGGTT
>JBAUCP010000148.1:0-4825 GCA_049677625.1 Occallatibacter sp.
CGCGCAATCCACGCCCACGCTCAGGCCGTTGCTGTTGCCAAACTCGGCGTTCGCTGCCGGGCAGGCATCGCTGTAGGCGTTCAACGATTGTTGCCCCGAGCTTCCGTTGCAAAAGTTGCCTGCCGCCACGTTCGCCGATGCCTGCGTGAACAGTATGCGGATGAAGCCCGAATTGATATCGAAGAACAGAACCCGCGTCTTGTCGCCGATGAAGATGTTGCCTTGTGGGCTCACGGTGAGCTTGGTTGTTGAGGAATCGAGCGCAGTGCGGCTGTTGCCGAGCGCCGGCGTCGCGGAAACGCCGCCCGTTGTTCCGCCTCCGGCCAGCGAGTACACAAAGCCAGGCTGCGGCGTAGCGGGATTCATGCCGGAGTTGTTCACTTCGATGGCATTCGCCATGGCCGCGCCGGCTGCGCCCGCTCCGCTGACGAACAGGACGCGCAAAAGGCCGTGGCCTGCGTCGGTAAAGATCATGTTGCCGGCCGCGTCCACGCCTACGCCCTGCGCGTCGCTGGTGCTGGCGAAGACCGTCGCGGCTGTGAAGAGGCAGCCGTCGCCGTCGCTATCGGTTGCCGTTCCGCTGCCGGCGCAGGAGGCGCCCTTTGTTGTTGCTGTCGTGCTGGCGCCGGCAATGGTGTAGGCATACCCCGCAGTGAGGAACTTTGTGGCGCCGTCGTACCAGGATGGATTCTTTTCGAGGATTGCCCATAGCGGGTTCGTGACGCCGTTGTAGGTCTGCGGTCCCAGCACCACCCGCCAGCGCTCGCTGGTGGTGTCGGCAAAGTACACGTTGCCGTAGGCATCCGCCGTAACGCCGCGCGGCTGATCCACTTCGCCCAGCGATGTGCTGCACGCTGAGGAGCTGCCGCCTGCGTTCACAAACGGGGAACCGCTGAAGCCGGCCGTGGGCAAGGTGAATCCAGGCGTGTTGTCCACGCCCACGCCGGTCACACCACTCGATCCCGAGGAATACGCGCAGCCCGCGACCAGCCCCATGTTGCCAATGGGAACTTGAACGGGACTCGCCGCGGACGGCGCGCCGCTGCCGCACAAAGGCGATGCGTTGCGGCAGATGATGTGGATGAAGTGATCGTTGTACCCGGCCAGCAGAACGTTGCCGTAGGGGTCCATGCCTACGCCGCGCGCGTCAAGGATTGGCGCGGTGGGCGTGCCGGTTGCGGCCACGCAGCCGTCGCCGGAAGAGTCCTGTTTGCTGGAGCAGATCGTGCCGCCGCCCGCAACCAGGGTCATCATCCCCGAATTGGGGTCGATCAGGTGCAGCGCTCCCTTGATGTCGTCATTGACCAGCACATTGCCGAAGGGGTCAACCGCCAGGCCGCTGAAAGCGCCCACGCCAAAGATGCCGTTTACCGCAAGGCATCCGTCTCCGAAGGCGTCAGTCGACACCATGCCCGTGAGAAGGTTTGGGCACTGCGTTCCCGTCGTAGCCGCCATGGGCGATTGGCCGCCGATGGTGGTCATGGTGTAAGGCAGAGCGACAGGGGCTTGCGCGGCAGCGTTCAAAACAGCCAGCAGGCACACTGCTGGCATGATGGCGAAAGCAAGGCGTGGCATTGGCAGGACCTCCGAAAAGCTTGTTCCGCACAATCGTTGCGGTCTAGTTAGGAAACTGGTGCGGAACTGATTGTGGAAGGCAGACTGGTCTGACCTTAGGAACGCCCGAATTATCTTCAGGCGCGCACACGGATGTCAAGATAAAAAACAGAATGGCGCAGGAGCCTTAATAAAATTGGTTACTTTGGAGATTTACTTCGGTTTCGCGGTAAGACTGAGTGGTCTAACCACAGGTGCACAATCACGGTGAAGCAGCCAACGACCCAGCTACAGGCAACACCACTGCGCTCCGCGCAAAACCACAAGCGCGGCCGGAAAGCTTTTGATTTGTGCAAAGGAATGTGTTGGCCAGGGACGGGCCAACTTGCGGACTGCTCCGCCGCCGCGTGACGAAACGTGGCCGGGCCGATTGTCACTATGTAAAAGAAGGGCGCATTACGGCAAAAGAAAATGGCAGACCCAAAAATCACAGCGGCCGTTGGAATCTTACCCGCCGCCAACAGACAAGCGGATGTGAGGATCGTCCAGAACCTGCTGGCGAAAGTAACTCCGCCGTTGTCGGTCCGGGTTCAGGAGACCGGCGTAATGGACGCAGTCACCCTGAGAGCCATCCATGAGTTCCAGAAGCGGTTCATGACCCATCCTGATTCCCGTGTCGATCCGGACGGAAGAACTCTCTGGCACCTTGGCGAGGGATTCGTCGCCAAGTACATCCATTGCAATTCCACGCAGAGGAAGACTCTGGACCGCGACCTGATGACCGCGCAAATTTGGCTTGACCGGGCAAACGGGCGCCTCGGCGCGCTCGACGATGACGCCCGCACCAAGATCAAGAACATCTTTCACATCGATGCCGCCGACAGGATGCAGCCATTGAGATTGCCTCTTTTGCGATTGGCCTTTGCGAAGTTGCGCATCAGCCTCAACGATGACTTTCCGCTTGAATGCGAGCCGAGGCCATCCATCAACGGCGCCTGGGTGGAGTTGACCGATCCTACCGGGACCATGCATTTCCCCTCGAATCATTTCAACTCTCCGGCCCCGGAGCGGGTAACACGACTGATCCATGAGCGTTCGCACACCGTGTTTCAAATCCACCACGACGGTATGCCGCCCGGCGGGGCCTTAAACTTCGGCCAGGCGGCCGACGATGATAACGGCTTCACCTATGAACAGGCCGTGGCAAACGCCTACTGCTATGGCTGGCTGGCCGCCGCCTTGCAACCCGATTATCATCCGGTCACGGACGGCATGGTGATCACGGGCAGGCCCAGGCGCTGAAACGAGGATCGAACCCTCGATCGTTTGCGGAAAAGACCCCCCGCCCCGCCGACGCCGGCCTTCCGAGGGCCGCGGGCAACACCACTGCGCTCCGCGCAAAACCGCGAGCGCAGCCGGAAAGCTCTTCATTTGTGCAGGAATGTGGTGGCCAGGGACGGGATTGAACCGCCGACGCCGGCCTTCCGAGGGCCGCGGGCAACACCACTGCGCTCCGCGCAAAACCGCGAGCGCAGCCGGAAAGCTCTTCATTTGTGCAAAGGAGTGGTGGCCAGGGACGGGATTGAACCGCCGACGCCGGCCTTTTCAGGGCCGCGCTCTACCACTGAGCTACCTGGCCTCAGTGCAGACTTTTGAGTTGCAATTTCCTGCGCGGGTTCCGGCGGTGCCGGAAAAAAGGACGGTCTGAATCCACGAACCGTGCGCTGCAACAACCTGAATAGTATACCAAGCTCCGGTTGACCGGACCAAACCGGAGGGCACGGTCTGCGCGCAGCCCGGCGCACCGCCCGAACCTCGATTTTTCTACCTCCAGCGCACAAAATTCGCCTTCGGATTGCCGGCTATTCACATTCGGATTACCCGGTCCGGCCCGCCGGGGGCTTGCACTACACTGGAGAGCAATCATGCGCGACCCATTCCCTTCACTCGCCCGCCTGCTGCTTGCCTGCGCTGCCCTTGCCGCGGCTGCCGGATGCAACCGCGGGCCCGGCATCCATTACCGCCCAACGCGGGCCGAAGCGCGGGCAGCGCTCATCTACGAGGCCAATCTGCACCAGGGACCGGAGACGCTGCGCGGGTACCTGGCCGACTTCCCCAAGGGCGCAGACCTGCACGTGCATCTCTCCGGCGCCATCTACGCCGAAACGTTCATCCGCGACGCGGGCCAGGACGGCTTGTGCGTGGACCCGGCCGCGCTCAGCTTTGCCCAGCCGCCATGCAAAGGCAAGCTGATTCCCGCAAAGGATCTTTCCGGAGACATGAGCACAGCCAACCAGGCGATCTACGACAAGCTGATCGACTCGTTTTCGATGCGCAGCTACATCCCACTCTCCGAGTGGAGCGGGCACGACCAGTTCTTCGCCACCTTCGCCAAGTTCGGCGGATTGAACGGGGACCACATCGGCGAATGGGTGGACGAGATAGCAGCCCGCGCGGCCGCGCAGAACCAGCAATATCTCGAGCTGATGCAGACGCCGGCTTTCAGCCATGCAGCGCAGATTGGCCATGCGATCGGCTGGAGCGGCCAGCTCGCGCAGGCTGATCCGCAGGCATTCGCACAACTCCGCCAGCAGTTGCTTGACCGCGGCCTGCGCGACGAAGTAGCCGCAGACCGCGACAACGTGCGCCAGGCCGAAGCCAGGCGAAAGCAGTTGGAGCGCTGTGGAACGGCGCAGGCCACGGCCGCATGCGGCGTCGAAATCCGCTACATCTACCAGGTGCTGCGCGGATTTCCTCCCGAGCAGGTCTTTGCGCAGACCCTGCTGGGATTTGAGACCGTGCAGGCCAGCATGGACGCGCACGACGGCACCTGGGTGGGCATCAACTTCGTCATGCCCGAGGATGGCTACGTCTCCATGCGCGACTACACGCTGCAGATGAAGATGCTGGACTATCTTCATTCCGTATATCCGCGCGTCCATATCACGCTCCACGCGGGCGAGCTGGCTGAGGGCCTGGTGCCGCCCGAGGGATTGCGCTTCCACATCCGCCAGGCCGTGGAGCTGGGCCACGCCGAGCGCATCGGCCACGGCGTGGACGTGATGCACGAAGACAATGCCCGCGGGCTGCTCGCGGAACTCGCGCAGAAGCACATCATGATCGAGATCAACCTCAGCTCGAATCAGGGAATCCTGGGCGTCGAGGGCGACGAGCATCCGTTTCCCCTCTACCGCTCCGTGCATGTGCCGGTCGCGCTCTCCACCGACGACGAGGGCGTGAGCCGCATCGACCTCACCAATGAGTATGTGCG
>JBAUCP010000149.1:0-16068 GCA_049677625.1 Occallatibacter sp.
TTCCACCCCAGCGACGAAGACCTGTCGCTGGGGACCCCGGCCTTCCACGGCTGTTGGCGCAAACCGTCCGCAGCCGTCACCCTTACCACCAGATTCGAGTGAAACTGCCGTAGCGTAACCAGCGGAGTGGACGCATCCCCGGTCACCGCCTCCGCCAGCAGCCGGCGGTTGGCCGCCACCGTCTCCCTGCTGTCCTGCGCCGTAAACCCAAGATTCAGCTCGCCGGGCGTGTCGTCGGCGCAGTAGGCGCGGCTCAGGCCGCCCACGCGCGTGCTGAATCCACTCCAAAGCCAGAAAAAATTCCAGCCTGCAACCGGCAGCCAACCCACCCCGTTGGCCGCAATCCGCGGCGCCGGCGCGGTGCGCGACAGCTCTTCAGGAGCGGCGCGATCCAGCCGCGCAGCCCGGAAACGGGCGCTGGACTTTCCGCGCAGGCTGCGCACCAGTCCCGCCTGGGCAAAAAGGGCGTCGATGTCACGAAGATCGGCCTCTGACGGCCGTTTTGGGGAGCGAGGCGAGGACGGCATCACATCCTCGATTCTACCGGTCGATTCAACCGGTCCAGGCGGCGCCGCCGGGTCTTGCCGCAGACGCCGAGCAGAAGGCTGCCGAGCAGCATATGCGGCCGAAAATTAAGTGGGCCCACCTTCCGGTGGGCCCTTTCGAGAGGCAGTTAAGGGAGGGAATCCAGGGGGGGTGTTTGGGAAGAGGTCCACAAGTGGACCCTCAAAAAGGAGTGAGTACCTTTCTTGGGTGGGACGTAATGGGGAAGCCTCTGCTAATTAATAGTTGAGATGCGGAAATCCGGAAAAGGTTGCGCCTTTGCGCGCTCACACGCCCGAAAACTTTTCCACAATGCGGTCCGGTTTGGCAATCCTACAAGCGCGGTACCCCGAATTCCACCTTTGCCGCATCAGACCCGTGCAGCCATCCCCACTGGAAGTCTGAAACTCCCAACCAATCGCCACGCACTTTTTTCGTGAGAAAAAACTAAAGAAATTCCCGCGCGGGTCGAAGAAGCAGAGATACGGGAGTGAAGCACTCGCTCCCGCAAGGGGCTTTGGAATGTCAGTTGCGGCATTGTCAACCGCCGGATTTTCGCAGTACCTCGCGCTCACCAGCAACGTCGGCGCCTCCCAGCAGGCGTGGCAGTCGCTTCAGCAGAGCCTGGCCTCAGGCAATCTGACCACCGCGCAAACCGCCTTCAACACCTACCAGCAGCTCAACCAGAGCACCGCTGGGTCCAGCTCGCAGTTCGCCACGGACATGACGGCGCTGGGCCAAGCCATCGGTTCGGGCGACGTGACCTCTGCGCAGCAGGCCTTCACCACCGTCCAGAACGACCTGAAAGGTGCGCCCTCCCCCGTTGTGCAGTCCGCCGAAAGCGCCGTGGCCCAGACCGTCGATGAGGTTGACGAGCTCCTCGGCGTCGCCGATTCGGCCAGCGCATCCACCACACCCACCGATCCCATCTCGGCCATTCTCGACAGCGCCTACGGACTCAGCTCCTCGTCCAGCGCCACCGATCCTGACCTCGCGCTTCTCGAAGCCAATTACGGCACATCCGCGACGGCCAGCTCCGCAGCCAGCAACAGCAGCGCATCCTCAAGCACATCCGTCAGCGACGGAAACGCCGGTAGCGCCGCCAGCGTCAATGTCTACGCATAAGTCTCTGACCCGCACGCATCGTCTGCCGGCGTGGACGCCGGCAGTACAGCCGGACTGGAGTCCGGCGCTACACAGGAACAGCTCCTGACCGTCGGCGAGCTGTGGCCTGATCTCTATTTCTTCGGCTCGTTTTCCTGCTCTACCACCGGCCCCTCGCCGGGGAACGGCCAGTTGGTGTCGAGCAGAATCTCTTTTTCGCGCTGCTCTTTCGGCACCAGGTCGATCTTCAGGTTCTCGAAGAAGTGCACGCCGGTCTTGCCGGCGGTAGCAATATCCACGTCGCCGTCGCCGTCCAGATCGGCCACCACAAACTGCGTTCCCGCGCCCGCTGTGCCGTTCACGCTGATGGGGTAGCGCGTGAACGTGCCCGTCTTGCGATCGATCTTGTAGTAGTACACCACCAGCGGATCGTACGAGCCGGGATCGTGACCCGAGTGGCCGCGGTAGCGCTTGCCGGCAATCAGCTCCATCTGCCCGTCGCCATCGATATCCGCCATCTTGAGCGCGTGAATCTGCGAGTACGATTCATCGATCGTGTGCTTCACCCAGTGCCGGTTCGCGCCATCTCCCGCTTGCTCCAGCCAATAGAGCCCATAGCTGTGCCCGTGTCCGTAGATGATGTCGGTCTTGCCGTCCTTGTTGACGTCGTAGCCGATGATCGGAAAGCCCGCATCGCCCATCTGCCAGTCGCCGTGCCACTCCCACTGGTCTTTGTCGGCATCGATCTGCCGGAACCATCCGTTCGGCGTCAGGATGTCCATCTTGCCGTCGCCGTCCACGTCGGCCACGCCGGTGCCGTGCCCATCCTGCTCGCGCGTGCCCACGTGGTGCACCTTCGGCTCCGGCCCCGAGAAGTCGATCCACAGCACGCCCATGTGGCTGTAGTGCGCGAAGACGAGATCGGGCTGCCCGTCGCCGTTGATGTCGGCCTCGGCGCCGCCCTCGGTGTCATAGCTGTCGGTGATGAAGTGCCGCTTCCACTCCGCGCCCAGCTTGCCCGGATTCTCATACCAGAAGATGCCGTTGGTCATCCAGCCGGCTGTCACCACGTCGGGCAGCCCGTCGTGATTCACGTCGATGGTCCACTCGCCGCAGTCGGAGACAAACTCGTTCAGCGTGCCTGCTTCGCGATACTGGTGGCGCACCCATGCGCCGCCCTTGGGCCCGGGATTCTGGTACCAGTACGCGCCGCTCAGCAGGTCGGGGTAGCCGTCGCCATTCATGTCCAGCGTGGTAATGCCTTCGGCGTGATCGGTGCCCAGCCGATGGACAAAGAACGTGGCCTGCGGCACGCCGTACGGCCCGGGCCCCGGCGTAGTTTTGTGTTCAGCCTGTTCAGAAGTTTGAGAAAATGCGGCGCCGGCCGCGGCGCACAACAAAATGACGACGGCGGCTTTTGCAAATTTGCGCGTGGGCATGAAGGGATTTCCTTTCGCCCGCCATTCTCATCTCCACAGCCACCGCCGCGCAAGTTTCACAATGAAGCTGCACCCGCGGGTATCGTGCCCGCACTCCCTCAGCCCTTGTCCTCTGGTCCCTGATCCCCGTTCCCTGTTCCCTGATCCCTGTCTTTCGGCCTCGCCGCCTTCTCGATCAGGCGCGTGATCAACTGCGTAGGCAGAAACCGCACCGCAAGCGCCCCAAGCCGCGCGCGAAAATTCGGAATAATCGTGCGCTGCCCGCGTTCCAGCGCATCGATCGCCAGCCGCGCCACCTCTTCAGCCGGCTGCACGCCGCGCTTCTTGAAGACACCGGCGCTGGCCACGTCAAAAAACTCGCTGTCCGTTGGCCCTGGGCAAAGCGCGGTCACCTTTACGCCAAACTGCGCCACTTCTTCCGCCAGCCCCAGCGCAAAAAAACGGTCGAAGGCCTTTGTGGCTGCGTAGGTGGTGAGGTACGGGACCGGCTGAAAGCTGGCCGTCGACGCCACCACCAGCACCCATCCGCGCCGCCGCTCCACCATGCGCGGAATAAACAAGCGCGAAAGCCGCACCACGGCGTCGCAGTTCACCTGCACTTGGCTCATCTCCTGCTCAATCTCGCTCGAGTAAAACGCGCCATACTGGCCCAGGCCCGCGTTGTTCACCAGGATCTCCACCTCCAGCCCCGCGCGCTCAGTGACCCGGTAGATCTGGTGCGGCGCCACGGCATCGTTC
Organism: Occallatibacter sp.; assembly: GCA_049677625.1. Taxonomy (GTDB): domain Bacteria; phylum Acidobacteriota; class Terriglobia; order Terriglobales; family Acidobacteriaceae; genus Telmatobacter. Next base: position 3,825 of record JBAUCP010000149.1, read on the forward strand.
AGATCGGAGACGATGATGCGGGTCTCGGTTCCCTGCGCTGCCAGTTCCTGTCCCAGCGCCTCCAGGCGGTCGCGCCGCCGCGCTGTGAGAATCAGCTTCGCGCCGCGGTCGGCAAGCTCGCGGGCCAGCGCCGCGCCAATGCCCGCGCTCGCGCCCGTCACCAGCGCCCACTTGCCGTAGAAGTCTGATTGGTATGCCATCGGGGACTATGATAGCGGGTCTAGGGCCTGGTCACGCTATTGGGGTGGGGGCGCCGCAGATCGCCGCTTTGCCGCAGCAGTTCCCTTCCTGCCGCTCTTCCGGTTCTTTTCCACGCGCAGCCTCCAAGCCGTGTGCAGCGCGCCGCGCAGCGAGTCCTCGTCCGCCACAGCCAGCCGGATGTGCGTCATGCCCATCCCTCCCCAACCGCCGTGAATGGGCAGAAACAGGTCCGGCCGGTCGGCGATGAACGCAGCCTGCAGCTCAGGCGTAATCATCAGATTGCCGTAGCCATCTTGCACTGACGCCAGCGTGGCGAAGATCCGTCCGCCTACGCGAAAATCCACCGCGCCCATGTGCGAGCCTTCTTCAGCGCCTTCCAGGCTGAGCGCAATGCGGCGAAAATCCGCTGCATTCAACGCCCGGCTCCCATCAGCTCGCTCTCGAACTCTTCATTCAGCCACTTTGAAAACGCCGAGAACTCTTCGTCGCGCCCCAGAAAATCCCGCACCATCTGCCGTCCCGGCTTCGACCCGCCCTGCTCCAGCACCATCTTGCGGTAGCGCGCGCCCGCGTCGCATCCCAGCAGATCGGCAGGATCGAACTGCGCAAAGAAATCCAGCGCAATCACCTTGTCGAACGCATACGTGTAGTAATTCGACGAGTAGCCGGTCAGATGTCCGAAGCTCGCATACATGCGGTTGCCGGCGAGCCACGTCCAGGGCTGCAGCGACTCGTAAAGCTTCTTCGTAATCGCATCCAGATCGATCCCCGCCGGGGCCTGGTCGTGCAGATCGAGCGAGAGCATCGTGTAATAAAGCTGCGACCGCACCCAGTCCGCGCGCCCGAACGACCCCGCCAGCTTCATCTTCCGGATCGTCTCGGCAGAGAGCGTCTCTCCCGTCTCATAATGCTTCGCGAAGGCCTGCAGCAGCTTCTCGTCGCGGAAGAACTCCTCAAGCATCTGCGACGGAACCTCGATGAAATCTCCCTCGGTCGCAAATCCCGAGAGCCCCACCCACTCCGTCTGCCCGCCCAGAATCGCATGCATCAGGTGGCCGAACTCGTGGAAGTAGGTCACCACATCGGAGTACTGCAGCAGCCCCGGATCGCGGACCACCGGCTTTTGCGCCTCGCGTTGTTCTTGTTCGGCAGCCCTGGCCTCGAGCTCATGCTGTTGCGGCGGAATGGTCTCCGGCTCGCCGGAAAGAACCTCAGGCTGCTGCTCCGTCAGCGACGCCGGCTCTTCCTCGCCGCCCGGAAAATTGCAGATCAGCGCCGCCTCAGGCATGGCGCCGCCGCGCACGCCGGTCACAATGGGCGCGGCAGAGAACCATTTGTCCTTGCCCTCGCGCGGGTGCATGTCGAGATAGAACCGCCCCACATGCGCGCCGCCGTCAAAAACATCGAAGACCGAAACCGATGGGTGCCACGCCGCGACCGATGATCGCCTGAACTCGATCTTGAAGAGCCGCGCCGCAGTCTCCAGCACGCCGGCCTCAACCTGCGCATAAGGAAAATACGGCCGTACCGACTGCGAGTCGAAATCGAACGCCGAACGCCGGAACTGCTCGTACCAGTAGCCGCGGCTGGAAATGTCGATCGCCTCAATCCCGCTGTGCCGCTCGCGTGCAAAGTCCAGCACCAGCTTGTGCTCCTGCCTCGCGCCGTCGCGGCTCGCCTCGTCCAGCCTGGCCAGGAACGTGCGCACATTCGCCGCCGAGCTCATCATCTGGTCCGCCGTCGCCAGGTCAGCCCAACTGCGGAAGCCCAGCACCGTAGCAATCTCCTGCCGCGTAGCCAGCAGGTCGAGCAGGATCTGCTGGTTCACCGGATACGCGCGCGTGTTGTAGGCGAAAAACATCCGCTCGCGCAGCGCCGCGCTGGAGGCAAACGTCATCACCGGCTGCATGTCGGGCGGATCGGTCGAGATCACCACGCTGCCATCGGCGTCCAACGGATGCCGCGCCAGATAATCCGCAGGCAGCCCGTCCAGCTCGTCGCCCGCAGCCTGGATCGTCTTGCCGCCCTCCTGGATATTGCGGCTGAACTCGAGCGAGAGGTGCGTAGCCTTTTCGTGCAGTGCCTGCAAGCGGTCGCGCGTGGCCTGGTCCTTGTCCACGCCGGCCAGCCGGTAGCTCAGCAGCGTCCGCTCCACAAAGTGCCTGGTCGCCGGGCTCGCACCCTCCAGGCTGATCGCCGCCAGCGCCTCATACACCGCGCGGTTCAGGCTCAACGCGCTGCCCGCCATGGACACACGCTGCGCTTCAACCTGCGCCTGGTCGCGCACCGCCTTGTTGGGAGCCACCGAATTCAAGACTCCCGCCTGCGACCCGGCCAGGTTCAACTGCTCGATAGCCGCGTCAAACTGCACGAGCGAGTTCTGCGGAGTGCGCGGGCCCTCCACGGCCAGCAACCGCGCAAGCGCCTCCTCGTGCGCGGCCATCCGCGCGCTCACCCAGGCGGCAAGCGCCTCAGCCGACGCGGCTCCGCCTGCATCCCAGGCATGAATATCTTGGTTCGCAGTTGCAGACGGGCTCTCAACGGGCATAAAGAAAAACTCCTCCAGATATCTAGGTTGCCACATCGGGGTGGGGTCGGGCTGCCCAAAAGGTTGCCGGCGTACAGGTCAGTCTATGCGGGCTTTCCGGGTTGGAATCAGCCGGAGCTCTGCACCGAGCGATTGCGAAGGCAGTCACACCACAAGTGACCTCAGTTACTTATGAAGATGCGGAATCGGGCAAATGGAAGCCGGTGCCCCGAGTTATACTTGCGCGAAGCCAAATTTCCGACATAACTTATACCCCCACCGTCGGCGCTGCGGCAAAATTGTTCCCAGCAATTGGAAGGCAGCTTATGCGCTACAACGATGCAGCATTTCTTGAGAATACGATCGGTATGCCCCAATCGCACCTGCGCGCCTTTCTGCAGGTTGCCCGGACCGAACAGGTCGTGATTATGGTTCGCGCCACGGGACCCACCTGCCACGGCTTGCTGGACGAGGGGTACGACACCAAGGGTTATCGCATCCATGGCAAATCGTGCGACTGGGGGCCCATGGCCGGATTCGTGGTGCGCGATCCGCGCCTCAACAAGTATGGTTCGGCCAAAGAGTGTTTCAACCGCGAGAAACACCGCGAAGCGCTCTATCTGGACCAGGAAGGCCAGGGATGGAAGGCTGGGACGACGCCGCTTATCCTCTCTCAGCGGCGGGTGGACTGGCTGACGGCGAGAAAATTGATCTCGGTAAAGCCGGTGGGACCCGACCGGCTCGACGGCCTCGCCACACACCACAGCGGCATCACATTCCATTACAGCCTGATCAAGCTCCCCAATAATACATACGGGGTTTACTTCGATCACACCAAAACTGTGAAATGGACCCAGGAAAAAGGCAGGGAGAATATAAAGCACCATCCTAAATGGGGCCCGAACTACGAAACGATGCTGGCCATGACTAACCCGCCCGACCACGGCATCACAACCAAAGAGGAGCGTTTCAAGGCGATTACCGGCGACTACGACCTGTTTGCGGTGTGGCCGTTTACCGGCTCCTACGACCCCAACCCTTATGGGCTCGATCATCGTCCGCTGGGCACCGTGAAGGGTTCGATAGGCAAGGCAGAACGGTCCAACGTGGACAAGCTCGAGCGGAACTTCACCGCGAGCGGCCAGGGGACCAAGCTCGGCAACATCACTCCGCGCATTTACATGGTGTGCCAACTGATCAATTCGATTGTGGGAAGGCACGTGCTATGGCATAGCGACGAGGCGGCCCGGCCATTTCTGGACGATGTGGATCTGCCGGTGCTGGCGGTCACGCCCAGAGGGAACTACGTTGGCATCGAGAACATCTTCGACTTCAAGGTCTTCATCAGCTTCTGCGACAAGGAAGGCATAAAAGTCACGCTCTCGAACGCATGGGCGCAAGACCCCATCGAGAAGCACAAGAATCGTCTCGGAGCCGAATTTGCCAAGTACGTTCCACCCGATGGCCAAAGGATCATCGTTCCGGACTTCTACAACCGGTAACACGGCCTCTTCGGCTGCAATTCAGCAAGTGCGAATGGGCCTCTATTCAAGTCCCAGCAGCTGCGCCGGATTCCGCTTCGCCATCTGGCCGATCTCGGCCTGCGAGAATCCCTGCCCGCTCATCCCTTTGAAAAACGCCACCAGCCCATCAGGGTGGAGCGGATTCCCCGGCTGCCCCATATCGCTTGAAAGAATGCAATGCTCTACGCCGACGGCGCGAATCGCTTTGGCATAATCGGCAAAATCGAACTCCTTGCCTTTGCCGATGAGCCCGTTGTAGACGAATTCGATGTAAGCGCCCATCTTCGCCGCTTCCTGCATCTGCTCAATCGACATATGGATCGGTTCGATCATGGCGTGCGTCACCACCATGTGCTCGACGCCCGCGGCGCGCGACTCCTTGATCAGCAACAGATCCACATCCGGGCTGTTATGCCCCGTGGCCATCACCAGGTTGTGCTTGGCAATCACCGCAATCACCGCCTTGGTCTCCGGAAGCAGTTCGCCGTTGCGCGCCACCGGCACAAACGGCCGGTCCTGCTTGTCGTACTTCACCTGCACCTCGGAGTCGAAGGTCGACATCCACACAAAGCGCCCATATCCGCCGGTGATCGCGGCCATGTGCTCCACGGCCGCCGGATTCATTCCGCCAACGGTAAGATTTAAGTCGATTCCACCAAAGACCTCGATCCCCGGCACCTCTTTCCTCACCACATAGGCGAGCGAGGCGGTCGGCTCGAAGTGATTCTTGAGCACCAGGCCGCGCATACCGCGGCTCTTCGCCAGGCGAGCCAGGTCAATGGCATCAATCGACCGCGGCACGCTGTCCGGGGCCGAGTGCGCATGAATATCGATCACCCCGGCCAGAGGATTTTGCTGCGCGGCGCAATTCAGAACGGCAGCAAGGCAAAAAACGAGCGGAAGCAGACGGTTTTTTCGCATTCAGACAAAGTCCCTACCATTCGACGATATCTTTGGCGGCTCCACAACCTTTCTACACCGCCGTTCAGTACTTCGCCACCTTCGGATCGATCTCGTCCGCCCAGGCCAGAATGCCGCCGGCCAGATTCACCACGTTTGGATAGCCGGACTGCTTGAGGAACTCCGCGATGCGCTGGCTGCGCCCGCCGGATTTGCACTGCACAATGATCTCGCGGTCGCGATCGATCTCCGCCAGCCGCTGCGGAACATCGTTCTGCGGAATCAGTTTGCCGCCGATGTTGGCAATCTGATATTCGAAGGGCTCGCGCACATCGAGAATGAACAGGTCTTCGCCTGCGTCCATGCGCCGCTTCAGTTCCTTCACGCCGAGTTGCGGAATTCCGTTCTTCACTGCCTGCTCCTCTTTCGTTGCGGGCGCAATGCCGCAGAACTGTTCGTAGTCGATGAGTTTTGTGACCGTTGGATTGGGCCCGCAGACCGGGCACTCGGGATTCTTGCGCAGCTTCAGCTCGCGAAAGCGCATGTTGAGCGCGTCCACCAGCAGCAGACGGCCCACCAGCGGCTCGCCCTTGCCCAGGATCAGCTTGATCGTCTCCGTGGCCTGGATCACGCCCAGCAGTCCCGGCAGAATGCCCAGCACTCCGCCCTCCGCGCAGCTCGGCACCAGCCCCGGCGGCGGCGGCTCAGGATAGAGGCAGCGGTAGCAGGGGCCGTCCTTCGCCGCGAACACGCTGGCCTGGCCTTCGAAGCGAAAGATGGAACCATACGCATTCGGCTTGCCCAGCAGCACGCACGCGTCGTTCACCAGGTAGCGCGTGGGAAAGTTGTCTGTGCCGTCGGCGATCACGTCGTAGTCTTTCAGGATGTCGAGCGCGTTGGCGCTCGAAAGCATGGTCTCGTGCTTCACCACGTTGAGCGCAGGATTGAGCGCCTTGAGCTTCTCCTCGGCCGAATCCAGCTTCTTGCGCCCTATGTCGCGCGTCGAGTGAATGATCTGCCGCTGCAGATTCGACACGTCCACCACATCGCAATCCACCAGTCCCAGCGTGCCCACTCCTGCCGCGGCCAGATACAAGGCCAGCGGCGAGCCCAGCCCGCCGGCGCCCACGCACAGCACGCGCGCAGCCTTGAGCCGGCGCTGGCCCTCTTCGCCCACTTCAGGCAGCAGCAGATGGCGCGAGTAGCGCTGCAGGTCGTCGGTGGTCAGCTCCGGTAATTCGATCGGTGCGATTGTAGTCGCCATGATTTTTCCTTCCCCGCTCATGATTCCCCGTTCCGCGTGCGAGTACTGTTTCTAACAAAGTCCGCTTCACCATTGCTCTGTCATCCTGAGCGAAGTAGGGAGCGCATTTTGCTCCCTACGAAGTCGAAGGACCCGCTTTTCAGATGCTCAACTCAAGCAATAAATTTTGCAGACGCCACACTAGCATCCGCCCGCAATCGACGGAATGATCGAAAGCGTATCGCTCGCCGAAACCTTCGTGGCATCCTTCTCCGGCAGATAGCGCACATCCTCGTCGTTCAAATACACATTCACAAACGCGCGCACTTTGCCGTCGCCGGTAAACAGATGCTTGCGCAGCTCAGGATGCGCCTCAGTCAGCTCGTCGAGCGCGCCCGCAACGGTGGACGCGTTCACGGCGACCGCGTCCTTGCCGCCGGCGTACTGACGTAATGGCGTCGGAATGAAAATGGTCATTTCGTTCAATCCCTCTCTCACGTTCTCTTAGATTCAGTTGGCGCGCTCAACGGCGCTGCCATTCACTCATTTACCTCGATCGATTCCTGCTCGAACTGCTTGTCCTCTTCTGTTGCGCCCGCCAGCAGAAACGAGTTGGTCACCGTCGCGCTGCCCTGCGCTACCGCCGTAATCACGTAAGAGCAACCCAGCCAGTGCGCTTCGGCAAAGTCGGTTTGCGACCACTGCGCCGGATGATCGGGATGCGAGTGATAAAACCCGCCAATGCTCAAGCCCTGCTGCCGCGCCTCGCGCTCGATTCGCACCAGTTCCACCGGCGCAATCTGGTAGCGGTTGTGCGCCGAATCGGTGCGCGTGTTGCCTGCCTTCACGGCTGCTTCAATCCACCAGCCGTCGCCGGCCGTGCGCCCCAGGAGCGCACCACAGCACTCGTGCGGATACGTCTCCTCGCCATGCGCGCGGATTTGGTCGTAGACCGTCTTCGTCATCCGCAGCACGCTCAGTCTTCCTCCCAGAACCGCTCGCTTAAATATTTGTCGGCCGAGTCAGGCAGCACGGTCACAATCACCGCACTCCGTCCGGCCGCGGCCTCTTCACGCGCAATCTGCAAACACGCCGCCACGGCCGCGCCCGCGGAGATGCCCACCAGCAGCCCCTCCTCGCGCGCAAGCTGCTTCACCATCGCATAGGCGGCTTCAGTCTCCACTCCAAGCGCGCGATCGGCCAACGCGGGATCGTAGAAGGCCGGCGCAATCGTCGTAGCCATGTGTTTGAGCCCTTCGAGCCCGTGAAACGGCGAGTCGGGCTGCATGCTGATCGCCTGAATGGCCGGGTTCAGTTCCTTGAGCCTTCGCGTCGTGCCCGTGAATGTGCCGCTGGTTCCCATGCCGGCGACAAAGTGCGTCACCCGTCCCGCGGTCTGCTCCCATATCTCGAGGCCTGTGCTGTTGTAATGGGCCCGCCAGTTGGCGTCGTTCGAATACTGATCCAGATAGCAGAACCGCTCCGGCTCGTTGCCCGCCAGCTCGCGCGCACGGCGAATCGTGCCATCCGAGCTCTGGCCCGGATCAGTCCACTCTATCTGCGCACCATAGGCCTTCAGGATGCGCTTGCGCTCCGGCGAAACATTGGAAGGCATGGTCAGCAGCACCGGAATGTTCCATGCTGCGCCCAGCATGGCCAGCGCAATGCCGGTGTTGCCGCTGGTCGCGTCGAGCAGGGTCTTGCCCGGCTCCAGCAGCCCGCGCGCCTGCGCGTCGCGCACCATCGCTGCGGCCGCTCGGTCCTTCACGCTGCCGCCGGGATTGAGCCACTCGGCCTTCCCCAGCACCGTCACGCCCTCAAGCCCGCGCACCACCTTATCCAGCCGAAGCAGCGGCGTGTTGCCGATCCGGCTCGTCAGCGAGATTCCGAGTCCCGATCCCAGTTCCGCTTCCGTGCATTCAGTGCGCATCGGTTGCCGCCATTTCCCGCCTCGTGAGAGCGTGTTTCGCCGCCGCGAGTTGCTTGCGGCTGCTGGTTGCGTCGCGTACAGGTGAAACCTCACCGCGAATCGGTTTTCGTGATTGTCCGGATGGGAGTGAGGAGCCGGAAAGATTAACAGCAGGAACGCGTCTGCGCCATGGCGCTCAACTCAGCAGGCGAAGCCTGCGAGAAGCGGCAACAACAGCGTGTGCGCTCCATTCGCATACAGAAAGTATAGAAAATGCACCGGAATCAAGTCAATGCGCGCCGGGATAAGTGCGATAGGCCTCGATGGCCGCAGTCAAGGGCGTGCCCCTCACCTGCGAGGTCCTCAGCAGCACCTCAAAGTAAGGGAGCTGCGCCGAATGCAGCATGTTCCGAAACGCCGAGAACTGCTCGGCAGAAAGCAGAAAATCCCCGGCTGCCTCAGTCGCCTCGGACGATGTGCCTTCAATCAGCAGCACTTTGCCATCGTGTCCGGGGTTGGGCAGGTAAGCCACCACGCAATAACCCACCGAGTCGGTCGACACGTAGGTTTGCGGCTCGCCAGCAGCGGGCGCGCGATTGGTCACCGTCGTCGTGCCCAGCCCTTCAAACATCGTGTTCTCGATAAAGTTCAACCGGCTCTCGAACAGCTCCGACCACGGATTCGAAATGCGTCCGCCAATCAGAATCACGTTGTCCTGCCCGACCAGCGCCGGCATATATTGGCGCGCGCTGTAGAGATGAACTTTCTTTTCCAGCGGATCGAGCGCCAGAATCCGCTGCGCCAGCTTGAACTCGCTCGTATTCCCAAGACTTTTTGAAGCCAGCAAATCCTGCACCCCACGCAACTGCGGGCTCAGCCCCTGAGACTCCTGCGGGCCCAGGTAGCTGCGGCCCAGGTAGCCATAGAACGGCGTCGGCTTCTTGCTGATCTCCTCGATGAGAAGAAAAGAGTCGTCGCTCAGCACCACGTCTGTGTCGCGGCTCGAATCGATGAATCCAGACCACAGGCCGGCAAGCTCCGGCTCATATCTCCACGGCGTAAGCGTGTGTTGAATCTGATCGAGCTGCTGGCGCTGGCTCCGAACCTGCATCCACAAAGCCGCGCATCCCGCGGCGAGCGCAAGAGTCAGCGCCACGGTTGCGGCGCGCAACGTCGCACTTCGCCGGCCGCCGGCCGCAGTTGCCTTATATTCCGGCGAAACCTCCGGCAGCTCTGCAACCGGCGCAACGGCTGCATCTTCCACGGCTGCCGCGGCCTCTTTGCGGCCCGCATCGGCTTCCAGCAGCTCATGAGCCGCTGCTGCCGATCTGGGGCGCGGGCTGAAGACCGGCTTATAAGTCCCCAGCGCAACCGTGATTACTACCTCTTCATCCTTGCCCTCGGTTGAGAAGTAGATCTCCAGCTTCTTGCGCAGGTGCGCCATCTGCACCCGGACAATATTGTCGTCCAGCGGATTGAAATCGCTGCGCCGCCCCAGCACGCGGTGCGCAATCTCGAACTCGTGAATCGGCTCGTCGGGCTGCAACACGGCCTGGCGCACGATAAAGAGCAGGATATCTCTGAGTTGGGTTGCGCGATAAAGCGCCGGGCTGCGCGCTACCCGGCCGGCCAGCGTCCAGCGCGCGTCGCCTTCGAGGATCGACTCCTCTTCCAGCAGAACGTCCGGATTCTTCCTCTTGGCCGCCACAATCCCCATCCAATCGAGGCGCAGCGACCGCCGGGACATGCAGCTGCGAATCGTCCTGCAACCCGCGGAGCGCCCTCTAAGTGATTGTAGTCTATGCCTCTTTACGTAAAAAGCCTGCTAACGCAATTACGGTAGCGTTAAATTGACTGCCCAGTCGTTATGCGTTCAGGCAAGAGTTGTTGCGCAGGATCGAACCACACCAGAGTGTCCCCTATTGCCGCTCCGCGATGCGCGGCGCCGTGCCAGCCGAACTTTTTTGAGGAGGAGATCGCAATGTTGAACTTAGCCAGTCGTGCAACCTACCGATTGCCGGAATGGTCTTCGCCATTCAAATCGATGGACGGCGAAAAAACCGTAAAAGGTAACTCTTTGCGCCAGCCGGGATTTCGCTTCGCCCGGCCTGCGCCATTCAATTGGATAAACGGTGAAAAAAAGTTGGAAGGCAACTCTCAGCGCAAGACGGGATTTAGCTTCGCCCGGCCCGCTGCGGCGCCATTGCTTTTGGTGCTGATCCTTCTCGTCACCGCCAGCGCTGGTTTCGCCCAGGGCATCACCGGCTCCATCACCGGAACCGTGACCGATTCGACCGGGTCTGTGGTTGCAGGCGCCACCGTGACCGTAACCAATGTGGCAACCAGTTTATCGCGCACCGTCACGACGTCGGATATCGGAACCTACACGGTGACGCAGTTGCTGCCTGGCGCCTATAGCGTCAAGATCGACAAGTCCGGCTACAAGCCCTACGAGCAGAAAAACATCACGCTGCAGATCGACCAGTTGGCGCAGATCAACGCGCAGCTCCAGGTGGGCTCGCAGGAACAGACCATTGAAGTCACCTCTGCCGCGCCCGTCATCCAGACCGAGGATTCCTCTGTTGGCCTCGTGGTGAGCAGCCAGAACATCCAGAACATCCCGTTGAATGGACGCCTGGGAGTGATGGGCCTGATCGCCATTGCCCCCGGAGTGCAGGCAGCGGGCGCGCAGGACCAGCTTGCCGACCGCGGCGTAACGCCCTCCATCGGCACCGGCAGCCGCAACGCCTATGGCGGCATGGGAAACACGCTCGACGGAGCCGACAATAAAGAGGTCACGCTGCAGCGCAGTGAGGCTGAGGTTCCCTCGCTCGATGCGCTCGAAGAGTTCAAGGTCATCACCACCGGCGCACCGGCGGAGTTCAACGAGCCCGCGCAGGTGATCGTAGTCAGCAAGAGCGGCGGCAATCAGCTCCACGGCGAAGCGCTCGAATACAACCGCTCCAAAGGCACCGGCGCAAAGACCTTCTTCGGCGGTTCGCTGCCGCGGCCTCCCTACGAACGCAACGAGTTCGGCGGCAATCTCGCCGGCCCCATCTTCATTCCGCATCTTTACGACGGCAAGAACCGATCCTTCTTCTTCTTCGCCTTTGAAGGCTTCCATCTGACGCAATCCATCAACGACAACACGGTGCAGCCCACCTTAGCCGAGCGCGCTGGCTACTTCACCTCGCTGATCACCAACCCTACGACAGGGCAGCCGTATCCCATTGCCACCTCGGGCGACTACGCGGGCGATTACCAGATTCCTTCCACATCCTTCAGCTCAGTGGATACCCAACTGTTGACCGACCTTTATCCGCTGCCCACCACAAGCGGAACCGGCACCAACACCTTTGAACTGGTCTCAAATACCAGCAAAGCCACCCGCTATTCCATCCGCCTCGACCACAAGATCAGCGACAAGGACCAGATCCGCGCCACCTGGCTCAGGGCCTTCTACGGACCCTATCCGGACTCTGAAGCAGACAGCAAGCAAGGCGGCTACTCCGGCGACGGCGAGCACAATACCAACACCATCATCGGCTGGACGCACACCTTCTCGCCGACCGTGCTGCTCGACACCTATGCTTCTTACTTCCATTTGCCCATCTACCGCACACCGCAGAACGTGAACACCGATTTTGCTTCGATCATTCCCGGACTGGGTCCGGTAGATATCGAAGGCGCGCCGGCCATCAACATCACCAACATCCAGAGCGTCACAGAAGCCGGATCGAAGGACCTCGAGCAGGTGGAGCAAATCGGCACTTCTCTCACCAAGGTCCTAGCCAAGCACACCGTCAAGACGGGCATCTCTTACCTCTTCGACAACCACTGGAACGAGTCCTGCAGCCGCGGCACTTACTCCTTCAACGGCCAGTACACCGGCAACGCCTTTGCCGACTTCCTGATCGGCAACCCTAGCTCGACTTCGAAGT
>JBAUCP010000150.1:0-4441 GCA_049677625.1 Occallatibacter sp.
GTCCAGCATGGACTGCATCTCGCTGAGCGCATGGCTGTTACCGCTGCGTGCCGCGCAGCCGACGCCGACCTTGAGCCGCTCCACGGCCTCGGCCGTCCGTCCGGCGTTGGCCAGCGTCTGGGCCGACATGAAGTAGCCGGCCGTATAGTCCGGGTCGTTTGCAAGCAGCGCGTCAAACTCGGCCAGCGCCGCGGCCGTTTCTCCGCGGCTGGCAAGCTCCATGGCGATCCCGTAGCGGGCAAAGCTGTTTTTGGGGTCCAGCGCGAGAATCTCTTTCAGTCCTGCAATCTTGTCCATCTGGCTCATATCCGGCCCCTGCTCGAAGCAAGGCCATGAAGGGAAATTTGCGGTTTTGGCGAGGATTGCCGAAACTGAAGCAAGGCACCTGGCCCGGTCCGGCCGGCCGGTTCGCCAGCGGCCAGTTTTATTGTAGCCGGGACAGCGAAAACCCGCAGAGCAGGACGAACCGGGATCCGCAGGACGAAGAACGGAGCAATAGGAACAATGAACGACCAGCAGACCACTCCCGCCACGCGCACGGTGGCCAGCACGCAGTCGGAGATGACTGAGATCATCCTGCCCAACGACACCAACACTCTGGGCAACCTACTGGGCGGCCGGCTCATGCACTTCATTGACCTGACCGGCGCCATGGCCGCCTACCGGCACTCGCGCACCCACGTGGTTACAGCTGCCATGGACCACATCGACTTCATCCGCCCGGTTCATCTGGGCGACCTGGTCACGCTCAAATCCTGCGTCAACCGGGCCTTTACCAGTTCCATGGAGGTGGGCGTGAAGGTGTGGGCTGAAAACACGCGCACCGGCGAGGTGGCGCACGTGGCCAGCGCGTACCTGGTCTTTGTGGCCATCGACGAGCACGGGCGGCTGGTCAAGGTGCCGCAGATCGAGCCACAGACTCCCGACGAGCTCCGCCGCTACGAGGGCGCGTTGCGCCGCCGCGAGAATCGCGAGGCGGAAAACGCGCAGCGCAAGGAAGCTAAACTCGCCACAGCCGCGCTCGAATAGGCAGACTCGGAATCCTGAAGAGTTTTTGAAGAATCGGCCACGAAACAGCCGCGCACGGCCTGTGCAACCGAGTTGGAGACTATGTCAGCATCCATCCCATCCCCGGCGGATCGCCGAGAGTATCCGCGCCGCATCGTGTGCCTGACAGACGAGACCACGGAAGCGCTCTACCTGCTCGGCGAGCAGGACCGGATCGTGGGCATCTCCGCTTACGCGAGCCGGCCGCCGGAAGCGCGCAGCAAGCCGCGCGTCTCCGCGTTCAAAGACGCAAATTATGAAAAGATCCTCAAGCTCGACCCCGATCTGGTGCTCACATTCTCTGACGTGCAGGCCGGGATTACGCACGAGCTCGTCCTGCGCGGCGCCACGGTGCTGAACTTCAACCAGCGCAGCATCGCGGAGATTCTGGACATGATCGCCATGCTTTCACGCCTGGTGGGCAAGCCGGCCGAAGGCCTCGGACTCATCGAAGACCTGCAACGCGGCCTGGATGAAATCGCAAACTCGGCCAAGTCATTCGCGCACCGCCCGCGCGTCTTCTTCGAGGAGTGGAACGATCCGCTCATCAGCGGCATTCAATGGGTTGAAGAGCTTGTCGAGATCGCCGGCGGCGAGCCGGTGTTTCCCGAGCTGCGCCGGTGCGGCAAGGCGAAGGACCGCGTGGTCGATCCGGCGGAGGTGGTTGCGCGCGACCCTGAGGTGATTCTGGCTTCGTGGTGCGGCATGAAAGTCAAGAAAGAGCAGATTCACGCACGCGCCGGCTGGGAGCGCACAAGCGCGGTTCGCAATGGCCACGTCTACGAGATTCCTTCCACCTGCATTCTGCAGCCCGGCCCGGCATCGCTCACCGAGGGCGTGCGCCAACTGCACGCGGTGCTTGCGCGGGTTGCGGGCGTCCGCGTGCCTCCCGCGCTCCGGCCCACAGACGCGTTCGAGGCGCTCGAAGGCGCGCTCCTGTAAAATTTGAATTGAAAGAGGAGTGATTTTTATGGCGCATTCACATGCCATGCCGGCGCCGGTTGCGCTGCCCGGCGTGTCAAAGATCGTAGCGGTTGGCTCCGGCAAGGGCGGGGTGGGCAAAACCACCGTGGCCGTCAACCTGGCCATTGCGCTTTCCAAACTCGGCCAGCGCGTGGGACTAATCGATGCCGACATCTATGGCCCCAATGTCCCGCTCATGATGGGCTCAAACAAGCAGCCCACCGTAGGCCCCGGCAACGTGATTGAGCCTAACCTGACCCATGGCATCAAGACGATTTCGATCGGCTATATTTCTCCGGGCGACAAGCCGCTGGTGATGCGCGGGCCAATGCTGCACCAGATCATCCGCCAGTTTTTGCAGCAGGTAAACTGGGGCGAGCTCGATTACCTCATCGTCGATCTGCCGCCGGGCACGGGCGACGTGGTCATCTCGCTGGTGCAGACGGTTCCGCTCACCGGCGCGGTCGTGGTATCGACGCCGAGCGACGTAAGCCTCGAAGATGCGCGCAAGGCGCTCGAGATGTTTGCACAGGTCAATGTCGAGGTCCTGGGCATCATTGAGAACATGAGCCACTTTACCTGCCCGCACTGCCATCACGAGATCGACATCTTTTCGCGCGGCGGCGCGGAGCGTACTGCAAAGCAGTTCAATGTGCCGTTCCTGGGATCGATCGAGCTGGTGCCCGCCATCCGCGAGGGCGGCGACCGCGGACTGCCGGTGGCGCTGGCCGGCCCCAAGAGCCCGCAGGCCGCGGAGTTCTACGCCGCGGCGCAAAAGCTGACGGAGCGGGCCGAGGAAGCTGCCGCGAAGGCCAAGGATGTGATCGAGATCAGATAGCCGGAGGTCAGGCCTCCGGCGTGCTTGACAAAAATTGGTCAGTCGGTCTATATCTAACTGCGCCAGCCTGCACCTGTCCGTTGCGTGTCACGCGCGAGTTTCGCCGCTATTGGAGCGCGAACCGCCGCGGTACAGGATGGTTCCTCCTGGTTAGAGACGTCATGATACCCGACGGTCTCCCCCTTTCTTTCCCCCGATCTGTTCGAGAACAGCCCCGGTTCGTCCACGGACTACATTGGGCTACTACATTGGGCTTTTGTCTGATCTCTCGCTCGCGCTATGTCCCAGGTCGCGTAGGATGTCCGGCGCGGGAAACAGGTTCGCAAGGTGTGAACTTTGAGAGGGGAATCTCGTGAAGAAGAGATTGGCGTCCGGCATCGCTGTGCTGCTCATCTGTCTCGGCTGCGCCACCTCCACGGCCAGCCCAGTGTCGCCGCATTGCCGGTTCATCCAGTTTTGTTTGTTCAATCAGGAAGCTGCAGCTAACGACGCTGCGGGGATTCACAAGTATAGTGAGGATCTCATTGGGTTGATCGCGCCCAATCCAGCGGGCGACGACTCCATTCGTCAACTCACCGACCGACTTGCGGGCCGCCTCGCCAGCGCAGAACAGGCCGCGCGGGCAGGCGACGGGAAGCTTGTTCCAGAAACAGCCGTCGTAAAGGCGTTCAATGACCTCATGCGGGGGATCGGGGCACCTCCGTCTTATCTGGCGAGTGAGGAGAACTTGCACGAGTTCAGGGAACACGCAGCGTCAATCAAAGCCTTCCCGGCGCTGTTCTCAGCGGGTCGCAATGGTGCCAATTGCGAGCCGGGCGAGGCCGTCTTCCTCCTTTATCAGCTGATCTCGGCCAACGGGGCGCCCCTCGAAGGAAACCTGGACGCTGCCGTGGAGTTGACTCAACAGAACGGCCCTCGAAACGGGGAAGGTCGCAGCTTCGGCGTTGCCGGGGGCGATTCGGGTCCGGATGCTAGCGCCTTGGTTTCCTCCTACGTCTCGCGCCGGAACAGCAATGCAGCCATCGCGTTGCTCAATCACGTGGCCGATGTGCTTGGCCTTTGAGGAGGTGCGTAATGCCTTGGAAAGTTATGCTGGCAGCCTTCTTGCTCTTCGCAGCGGTGTTCGTACCTTCGGGCTGCGGTCCCGGCACGACGCAGGGCATCGGTATCACATCGACAAACTGCCTTCAGGATGCGACAGTCTCAACGCCTCAATGTCTCTCGGGCAGCGCGATCCTGATCACCCCGAATGTTCCCGTCTGGGGAAACGAGACCGGCGATTGCTGGGACCCAAGCGTGTCGACAACGACGACCCCGAATTGCTATTTCCCAGCCAGCTACAACACGGACTATACCCAGGGAACGTTTAGCGCCTTCGGAAACAACGGGGATCCGCCCGCGAACACAGGCGAGAGCGGTGTGCTCGTCGTAAACGATGCAATGGCGCCCGCACGTTGGAACGTCACCTATCTAGAGCCGTGGCCGTGCGGCTATTACACGAGCGCCCTAAACAGCGGGGGTTACCCGGTCTACGCTGTCTACCAAGGCTATGAACCTTACGAGGGCGTGTGGTGGTATGAGGAGGAATTGCAG
>JBAUCP010000151.1:0-6225 GCA_049677625.1 Occallatibacter sp.
GGTCGTAGTGGTGGCGACGGCCTGGTTGGCTTGCCCCGGCGCCGGTGGCTGAACGGTCGTTGTCGTGGTGGTTCCATTGCTATCGACCGAGACTACCTGTTGCGCCTTGCCTGTTGCCGCTGCCTGCTTCCTGGCCTGATCGAGTGCCTTCTCCTGCTTCGATGCGCAACCCGAAAGCGCCGCCGCAATCAGCGCCAGAACGAGCGTAGACCGCAGCACGCGCGCGGTTGATCGTGCACTGTACATCGCATATCCCCTTTCATGAATGCGGATCAAGGCAACTCATCCCCTGCGGGCACACGAGCGAGTTCTCCAGGAACGCCATGAAGTTGGATGCGGATCGCGGAACAAGTGCTGCCCGCGGCGCGCTGACGCGAAATCAACGCGTTGGTGCGGTCATCAACTGCACAAACATCTTCTGGAATTTGGGAAGATCGAGATCGACTTGCGCGTGGACCAGGCGCACGCCGGTTCCCGGCTTGAGTTTTTCGGTCCAGGTGAGCGTGTCGCCGTAGCTGGGGCCGTGGCTCAGGTCGATGTCCATATAGAGCTGCTTCTCGTTGGTGACCAGCGACGGGTCAAGCCACGCGCATGCGGCGAACTCGTCCCACATGTAGTAGCGGTCCTGGCTCCATGCGGCGATGTAGCGCGCGGCGGGGGTGTTCGACTTCGAAATCTCGTCGAGCATGGCCTGCGTGAAGGGAGCCTTGATCGACACGTCAACGGTGGTCACGTCAATGCGCGGCCACGCGGCGCGCAACACGATGTGCACGGCCTCGGGATCGAACCAGAAGTTGAACTCGTGGCGCGGGCTGGTGGCGAACTCGGGATCTTCGGTCTGCGGGTTGAGGCTGCCGCCCATGATCACAATACCTTTGGTGAGCGTGGCGAACGCCGGATCGATGGAGATGGCCAGCGCGATGTTGGTCAAGGGGCCGGCGGCATAGATGGTGACCTCATGCGGATGCGCGTGGACCTGGCGGATAAGGAAATGCACGGCGTCTTCATCGATTGGTTTGATCGAGGGCATTCCCTCGGGCAGCGGCGGAACTTCGTAGGGGCCGTGCGATTCAAGATTGTCCACGACCGCCGGCGTATCGCCCTTTGCTGTCTTGACTAACGTGCTGGTGGCCTGGCCCCATGCGCCGAGCCAGGTCACGTTGCCGTCGAGCGCGGCTTCGAGGCGCGTCTCTTCTTCGTCGCGGATGAGTGGAAAGACGGCGCCTTTGGCGAGCGGCACGTCGGCATGGCCGGTGAGCTCCAGCATGCGCAGGGTGTGCTGCGTCTCCTCGTCGCACCAGGCGTTGCCGGTGACCATGGTGATGCCCAGGACCTTCACGTCCGGCGCCTGGAGCAGCGCGAGAATGGCCATCTGATTCGAGCCGCCGGGGCCGGAGCCATCCTGATCGATGAGCACAAGACGTTTTTGCGCCGAACAGGCAAGAGTGGCGAGCGTGAACAGAAAGAGCGCTGCGGTTTTCATCGTGCGGCTGCGGAAGGGTCTGGACTAGATTTCAGCAAACGCTGCAGGGTCCGCAGGCCATCGAAAAGGAACCAGACGGCGCATAGAAGGATGGCGAAGCCGGTGAGGAGGATGCTCTGACTTCTGCCGATCGGCGCCAGGATGGTTGGCGCGACAAAGCCGAAGGCACACGCCAAAACGAAGTCTGAGATCATTCTGAGCTTGAGAAAAGCGCGACTATGCATCTCCGGCGTCTCCTCACGATTCCATAACCAGTTTATCGGCGTCCGAATCCCCGCGGCTTCATGGGCGGTGTGACCGGGAGATTGGTCTTGCCCTCGGGAAAGACGACCAGGAAGCGGTCCGGCCCCTCGCCCATGCTCGCCGTCTCCACGCCCTGAAGCTCGCGGCAGGCCAGATGCATCAGACGGCGCTCGCGGCTGTTCATGGGCGGAAAACTGTAGGGCATGCCGCTCTTGCGCACCTTTTCGGCGACTGTTTCCGCGGTCAGGCGCAGCTCCTGGGCGCGCAGGGCCTTGAAGTTGGCGGCGTCGAAGCTGACCAGATCCTGCTCGCGCTGGTCGAGCCGCAGCATCTGCGCGGCGATGGTTTCAAGCGCGCGCAGCAGCTCGCCGTTGTGCTGGATGACCAGCGGCACATCCGGCCCGCCCAGCTCGACGTAGATCTGGCGCGCTTCAATACCCTCGGGGTCGCGCGCGCCGTCGCCGGCGGTGATGCGGAACTTGAGCCGCATGCCGCCCAGCTTGTTGAGTGTGCTCAGAAACCCTGCAATTTTTTGCGCAGCCTGCTGGAGGTCGTCAATGGGCATAACAGACAAGTATCGCAGAGCAGGGCGGGGTGCCGGCCACCGGAACGAAGAAAAACCTATGCTGCACGTCTCTCCGTATCATCGGCTATCCTGCTCCGTTCCTTATTATTGAGTCATGCTGGGTGGGAGCGGCTATGACATTGCGTACTTCAAATGAAGCAAATCATTGGATCGGTCTGGCTCTTCGGGTCCTCGGGCTCGGCGTCTTTGCGCTGGCGTTTTTTCTGCCGGCGGTAAGGTCCGGCGCAACGGGCCCCGATGCCGTCGTCCTGCCTGGCTGGAAATGCGCCTCGGTGGCGCTGACTGAGACTGTCGGGCTCTTCGGGAAGTCGGTCGCCTGGCCGCCCTCGCTTCCGATTCTGCTGGTGATATTCAGCGGCTGGATCAATCCGTTCATTGTGCTGGTTCTTCTCTCCAGCTTTGTGTCGAAGCTTCGGGTGCTGCGCAGAATACTGGGCGTTCTGATTCTTTTGTGCATGGCTGCGACGTGGGCATTTTTCTCGATGCAGAAGGTGACGCCGCTCATCGGGCACTTTCTTTGGATTGGCGGTGCGCTGCTGATTCTTGCGCCGGACGCGATAGGCGGCGAGCGCAGGCGGCCCGCTGCCGCAGCCGAGGCGTCTTAAGCTGCGCTTCATCATTCCGGTGCTACCTTGAATCCAGAGCATTTTCGGAATACACGTAGACTTCTTGAGAGCCATGAAAGGTGGCTTTTTCTTGATGAAAAAGCCACTTGAGTGCGTGCTTTCGGTCTACACCAATTCCGAAAATGCTATGGACCACACGCTACCAGATCAGATTCACTGCGAGCCTCCGTTATCCGAATGCGCCGTCTTCTTCTATTTGTCTTGCTGTTCGCGCCCCTCGCGGTCACGACCGAGGCCCATGCGCAGGGCGGACCGCCCTTTATCACCGACGACCCCGGCACCCCCGGCAATCACCATTGGGAGATCAACTTCGGCTGGATCGCGAACCACAATCCCGGCCAGTCGTATTACGAGATTCCCGATGTGGATATGAACTACGGATGGGGCGACCGCATTCAGCTCAAATATGAGCTGCCCCTGGCTGCCGGAACCAACGCCAACGACTCCACCGGCGTGGGGCTGGGCGAGTCGCTGCTGGGCATCAAGATGCGGCCTTACGAGCACCACACCGCCGGCGAGCCCAAAACCGACGAGAACATGGATTTCTCGCTCGGCTTCTATCCTCAGGTCTCCATCAACAACCCCACCAGCTCGGTGCGCCGCGGCATTGTCGAGCCGGGGCCGCAATACTATCTGCCCATGGAGATCACCGCCAAGCTCGGCCCTATCGGCTTCGACGGCGAAGTAGGCCGCTGGATCGGCAACCGGAGCCAGCCCAGCCAATGGGGGCGCGGGTTGATCGCCGGCCACGAGTTCAGCGACCGCTTTGAGCTCTACGGCGAGATCTACGACCTGCAGGCCATCAACCGCATCGGCGGCGCTCCCAAGCAGCGATCGCTCACGCTCGACGCGGGCGGACGGCAGGCTCTGGACCGCGCCGGCCACATCCGGCTGCTCTTCATGGGCGGCCGCGGCATTCAGGCCGTCACGCCCCAGAACGGTGAGCCCAGTTGGATCGCCTACCTCGGCGTCCAATTCCTGCTCGGACCCAAGGACACTGCTGCGCCCGGCGCAAAGCCATGATAGAGGCGCGGATGGGAAAATAGACCCATGGCCTTCTCCGATCCATTCCATCTCACCGCAGCCGAAGCGCGCGTGCTGGGCGCGCTGCTTGAAAAGGAAGTGACCACGCCCGAGTACTATCCGCTCTCACTGAATGCGCTGGTGAATGCATGCAATCAGCGCTCGAACCGCGAACCGGTGATGAATCTCGATGAAGATGAGGTACGCCAGGCGCTGCACGGGCTCGAAGACGATCGCCTCGCCGGGCGTGCGCGGTCTGCGGATGGACGGGTGACGAAATACGAGCACTGGCTGGGCGAGGCCTTTAACTTCAGCCGCGCGGAGACGGCGCTGATCTGCGTGCTGCTGCTGCGCGGGCCGCAGACTCCGGGCGAACTGCGCGGGCGCACGGAACGGATGCATCGCTTCGACGAGATCGGCGACGTGCTGGCCGGGTTGCAGAGGCTGATGGAGCGCGAGCCGTCGCTGGTGGCCGTGCTGCCGCGGCAGCCGGGGACGAAGGAGTCGCGGTATGCGCATCTGTTGTCGGGCGCGGTGGAGCTGAGCGCATTCGCCCAAGCTGAGCCGGTGGGGGCAAGAGAATCTTCTGCGGAGATTTCCGCTTATGAGGAGCGGATTGCGCAGTTGGAGTTGACGGTTGCGGAGCTGCGCGAGGAGGTGAATGCGCTGCGGCAGAAGGTGGATGGCCTGTTTAGCTAAAACCGCGCTCATGGCTCGGCTTCGGCTCAATTTTCAGCCCATTGCCGAATCCGTATGCAGGCTGTAGTATTCCACTGGAAAAGTTTTCAGGAGGATTCCGGCCTATGCGTTTTTCCGTTTCGCTCCCTCTTGCCGTGCTTGCATTGGCAACGTTTACTGCCTCGTCGCAGACGGCGTCCGCGCCAAAAACCTCACACACGCCAGTCCGAAAAGTGGCTCCCCCGCAGGGGGTGGCGCAGACGCCGCCGATGGGGTGGAACAGTTGGAACTTCTTTGCCGGGCGGGTGACTGATCAGGACATCCGCAATGCCGCGGACCAGATGGTGGCGACGGGCATGAAAGACGCCGGCTATATCTACATCAATATCGACGACACATGGGAGGGCGACCGCGACGCGAACGGCGTGCTCCAGACCAACTCGAAGTTCCCGGACATGAAGGCGCTGGCCGACTACGTGCACTCGAAGGGGCTCAAGCTGGGCATTTACTCCTCGCCCGGGCCGCTGACCTGCGCCCGCTACGCGGCATCGCTGGATCATGAGGTGCAGGACGCGCAGCTTTATGCATCGTGGGGCATCGATTACCTGAAGTACGACCTGTGCAGCTTTCGCTCGGCGGTGATGACGGCGAAGGCTCCCGACGACAAGGCCGAGCAGATGCGGCTGATGGAAGCGGCTTACAAGAAAATGGACGACGCGCTGAAGGCGACCGGCCGGCCGATCGTCTATTCGCTCTGCCAGTACGGATGGGACTCGGTGTGGGAGTGGGGACCCACGGTGGGCGCGAATCTGTGGCGCACCACTGGCGACATCCAGCCGAACTGGAACAGCATGTATACCATCCTGAACATGCAGGCGGGGCTGGCCAAATATGCGGGGCCGGGGCACTGGAACGATCCGGACATGCTGGAGGTTGGCAACGGCAGGCTCACGCTGGGCGAGAACCGGATTCACTTTTCGATGTGGGCCATGCTGGCGGCGCCACTGCTGGCCGGCAACGATCTGCCCAACATGAAGCCGGAGATCAAGGCGATCCTGACGAGCAAGGATGTGATCGCGATCGACCAGGACAAGCTGGGCCGCGAGGGAACGCGGGTCTACTCCGAGGGCGAAGTGGACGTGTGGACGCGGCATCTCGCGGGCGGCGCGATGGCCATTGCGGTGATCAACGCCGGCAGCGATCGCGTGTCGACGCATCCGTTCCACCTGAGCCTGGCCAAGCTGGGCCTGCATGGCGCGCAGCAGGCGAAAGACCTGTGGACGGGGAAGGAGATGGAACTCACCGATAACATGCCGCTCGAGATTCCGAGCCACGATATTCTGCTGGTGAGGATTGCGTCGCCGAAGTAGAGGCTTGGACGCGGCTCAAGAGCGAAAATGGCGCGGCACAGATGGCGTCGCAACCTGGGCGTTGGCATTCGCTCAGGGGCTAAATTCTACAGTTGTATCTGCTTTCAATCGAAGAGCAGGCGCAAAGGTCCGGGCCTGAAGGCCCTCTAAGATTCGAACCCATTCCGGGGGCTGAAGCCCCCGGCTCCCTCCGGAAGCCGTGCCCTTTCAAAACGC
>JBAUCP010000152.1:0-1708 GCA_049677625.1 Occallatibacter sp.
TAGCAGAACTTTCACTCCACTTCGACACCAATGTTAGGTCACTACAACATAGTCTCTACGATCTTTCAAATCACGTGGCAGCTAAGGGTAGGGGGCGGCCTGGCATAGATTTCGCATCCGACGATAAGCCGCGCGAAGTGGTAGTTTTTTTCAGTACTCTGATCGAACTTGAAGGGGACGGAGCCGAAAGCAATATTTCCAGCAGCAGACAGCAGTTGGACACCATTCAACCGCTTTTGGATCAGTTGCCAGATAGCCAACGAGAAAGGGATAGATACAGGAGTCTTCAGGAAGAAACAAAAACTAAATTAGATCAAGTTACGAAATTCGATGAGGTTGTGGAGGATGCTCACGATACAGACGACATGGCTTCGGTGGCGAATATGACCGACCAGCCAGCACTCGCTCTAGCAAAGAAGCGACGAGAGCAAGAGAAGTCAGGAGAAGAATTGGACAACAGCGCCAGTAGCACCGCTGCGGCTTCGGAACGCCTTGTCGAAGACATTGTTAGCGCAGCAAAGATACAGAAACATCGAGCAGAAACAAGGTATGTACTGTTTACGTATCTTAGTTTTGTGCTTTACCCACTTGGAGTTTTCATTGCCCTAATAGGCCAGTACTATGGTGAAGATGTGGCCGATGTCGGTAATGAATGAAGTTCGGAGTCGTCGCAGGACTATACAGAACGACGTTTTATTAGTACTGCTCTTTGCGGCTGCTCCGGCGCTCGTGCGGTCGCGAGCAGCCAGCTCTCCGAAAAATGCAGAGACGAAGGGGAAGAGATTGACTGCAGATTATATGGAACACTCAGCGATTGTGATCGATGGGCACGCGGACACGCCGCAGCGGTTTCTGGATGAGCGCTTCGACCTGGGCAACCCACTCAACGGCGGCAACTTCAATCTGGAATCGGCGCGCAAGGGCGGCCTGAGCGCGGAGTTTTTCGCGATCTGGGTGGAACCGGCGCGCTACAAAGGCCGGTACGCGCACCGGACGCTGGAGTTGATCGATGCGGTGAAGCAGCAAGTGGCGAAGCACTCCGATGAGATGGAGCTGGCGACTTCGACCGAAGGGATTGAGCGGGCGCATGCGCAGCACAAGTTCGCGGCGTTGATGGGCATCGAGGGCGGGCACTCGATCGAGGACTCGCTCGGGCTGCTGCGGCAGTACTACGCGCTGGGCGTGCGCTACCTGACGCTGACATGGACCAACTCGAATGGATGGGCGGACAGCTCGGGCGATATCGATGACCCAGGCGTGACGCATACCAGGGAGGGGCTGAGCGAGTTCGGCAAGGATGTGATCTGCGAGATGAACCGGCTGGGGATGATGGTGGACGTGTCGCACGCGTCGGACCGCACGTTTTACCGCACGCTGATCGTCTCGCGCGCGCCGGTGATTGCGTCGCACTCGGCGGCGCGCGCGCTGTGCGACTCGCCGCGCAACATGACGGACGACATGCTGCGTGCGATTGCGAACCCGGGAGGGGCCGATTCAAAGGGCGGCGTGGTGATGGTGAACTTCTACTCCGCTTTTTTGTCGCAGGCGTATCGCGACGCGCTCATCAAGATGCGGCCGGAGATCGATAAGGTTGTGGCCGACGAGCAGTCGCAGCCCCCGGCGGAGGGACGGCCGTTCACCTGCGAGGACGAAGGTAAAATCCGGCGCAGCTCGATGGACCGGATTCCGCGGCCGCCGCGCTCGGTGC
>JBAUCP010000153.1:0-2835 GCA_049677625.1 Occallatibacter sp.
CGGCCACGAGCAGCGCTGTGTACTTGACCAGCTCCGGCGAAGTGCGGACGATGTTTGTCATCTGACCCAGCGCCTGCTCGGTAATGGGAGCCGGCGGCTCGGGACGGTTGGCGGCGAAGGCCAGGTCCTCGACGGTGAGGGTGTCACCGCGCGCCGTATCAAAGCCGGTGGCAGCCTGCGCCAGCGCAGTCAGATGGCGCAGCTCGTCGGCCGAGCGCAACTGCCAGACTGCGGCCTTGACCTTGGTGGCCGGCGCGATCAGCCGGTCGTTCACCACGATGGCCGCCGTCATGCGCCGAACCTCGCCGGGGTTCTCGATCAGATGCTTCACGGTCTTCGAGGATGCGTAGGTGTCGGACTCGGTCTTGGCCGACTCGGGGCCGGTGGTCTGCTTGGGATAAACCGGCAGCGCCTGGGAGTTGGGCGCGTTCGAAGCCGCGCCGGGAACCCCAGCCGGGACCGGCTGCGGCCCCTCGATCTGCTCGGAGCGCTGGGTGGCGAGCGTGACCGTCTGGTTGGGGTCGTAGGTCTCCTGGGTTACGTCGGTCTGGGCCGGATCGTAGTCGAGCGTGACCGAGGCGCGGACGTTGCCGGGACCGGTGACCGGCTCCAGCTCGGCGACGATCTTGTCTTCGAGGGCCTGCTCGGCGCTGGCCTCCAGGGCCTCCGGGGTCTTGGGGCCGAGCGGCAGATGGCCGTCGGCATCCACGAGCACCACGTGGTCGGGGGTGAGGCTGTCGACGGCCGAAGCCACCAGGTTGCGGATTGCGTCCGGCTCGCCGTCCGACAGCGCGCCGCGGCGCAGCTTGAGAACTACGGATGCCTTGGCCGGGCGCTGGTCCTCGCGGAAGAGCGAGTCATGGGGCAGAACCAGATGGACGCGCGCCGACTCGACATCGGCCAGCGTGCCGATGGTGTGCTCCAGCTCGCCCTCGAGAGCGCGCTGGTAGTTCACCTGCTCGTCAAACTCCGAGCCAACCCAGTTGGGTTTGTCGAAGAGCTCGAAGCCGAGCCGGGCGGTCTTGAGCCCACCTTTGGACGCCGCAGCCAGGCGCGCCTTGTCGAGATCGGCCGCAGGCACCCGGATCACCGAGCCGTCGGCCGAGAGGTCGAAGGGAATCTGCGCCTGGGTGAGAATCTGGCCGGTCTGGCGGGCATCGTCCGGATCGAGACCGGTGTAAAGCGTGCGCCAGTCAGGGCGCAGGCCATACCAGGTAAGGCCGGCGGCGAGCGCGGCCAAGAGCGCCGCGGAGATGATTGCGCCGCGCCGCTGCGCCGGAGCCATCTGCGCCCAAAGCAGCCGCGCGCGGCCCCAGAGTCCGGCAAGCCGGCCCGCAAGCTGCGGCTGGCCGGCGCGCGGCGCGGGGCTCTTCTCCAGTTGTGTTCCGGTGGCCATAGTTCACGCGTACCGCTGCTGGTTCCGTCCCTTTCTTAAGCCCGGCAAATCATCGATCCGGGAATCTTCCGGCACACCGGCATTGTTCAACTGCGCTTTCACCCTAATTTCCTGCTTTCCTCGTTCCCGCAGGGGCAAAAGCCCCATTCGTTCTAAATGCGTCTTCGGCACGGCTAAAGCCGTGCCCTTTCAAAACAGATCCATGACCATCTGTGTGGGACCATCTGTGTGGCGGACACCCTAGAACTGCATCCCGATCACCGTCTGATAGGCCTGCACCGCCTTGTTGCGCACCGCCAGCGCGAACTCGAAGGCCATATCCGCCTTCTCGGTCGCAATCATGGCCTGGTGTACGTCCACGCCGTTGCCGGTCATCAGCCCATCGACGGCGGTCCGCGCCCGGTCGTCGAGCTGGTTCACCTGGCCCACGGCATCGGTGAAAAGGCCGGCAAACGGAGCCCCGGCCGGCGAAGACGCGCTCACGGCTCTGGCTCCCGGGCTCGACGCGGAGGAAAGCGAGGTTTCGAGCGGCGAGATATTCAGGGTCGAGCTATTCAATGGCGAGGCATTCAGTAGATTGACCGGCACTGGCATCATTCCTCCCTGAGAATTACGCGGACTGCGGAGCCGCTGGCGAAAACCGTGCGGCCCGCAGCGCCGTCTCACGTCTTGGCAATATCGAGCGCCGCGGCGATCATGCTCTTTTCAGCCTGCACGGCGGAGCCGTTTAATCCATAAGCACGCGTCGCGCCCATCAGGTCCACCATCTCTGTAAGCGGGTTAATGTCCGGATATGCGACATAGCCGTCGGGGCCCGCATCCGGATGGCCGGGGTCGTAGCGCTTGAGCGGCGGGGAGGGGTCCTGGATCACCTGCGCGACCTCGACGCTGGGGGCCACGTCGCCCGACCCGGGCAGCGGCGGAAGCGGCAGAAGATTGGAGCCGGGCAGCATGGCCGGCAGCGCGACACCGTTGGCAGCCGTGTTCATCGAATCGAGAAAGTTGGCATCGCCGCGGTCTGCGGCGAAGACCACCATCTGGCGGTGATACGGGCCTCCGGTGGCGGTGTGCGTGGTTTCGGCGTTGGCCATGTTGGCCGCCACCACCTCGGCGCGTATCCGCTCGGCCTGCATGGCGTCGCCGGACGCGTCCATCATGCCAAAGAGATTCATTGCCTCAGCTCCTCGAAAGACAGCTATTAGTTGTTAGCTTCTGGCTGCTAGCCTCTAGCTCCTAGCTTGGTTGTGCCGGTACCGGCCATTGCGGTCATCGCTGCTTCACTGGCGAACTGGCGTCCCCGGGGGCTAAAGCCCCGCGGATTTTATGCCCCCATTTACGGCACGGCTAAAGCCGTGCCCTTTCAAAACCCCGTTTAAGCAAACCAGCCTACGAGCTAGGAGCTAGGAGCTAGAAGCTGGCTTTCCGGCTCGCTATTTGTC
>JBAUCP010000154.1:0-12418 GCA_049677625.1 Occallatibacter sp.
GGCTTTGACTGGGACGAAGCCAATGCAGCGAAGAACTGGGAGAAGCATCGCGTAACACCGGAGGAGGCAGAGGACGTTTTCTTTCACGATCCTTTTGTCCTGCGCTCCGATCCGTCGCATTCGAAGCGCGAGAAGCGTTACTGGGCGCTCGGAAAAACCGGCCATGATCGCAAACTATTCATCGTCTTCACGATTCGGAAGAGGCGGATTCGGATCATCTCGGCGCGGGATATGAGCCGCAGAGAAATCAAGGAGTATGAGCAGTATGAAAAAACCGATTCCTGAGTTCAAGAGCGAGGCTGAGGAGTTCGAGTTCTGGTCTTCGACCGGAAAAGGCTCGGATTCGACGGATTATCTGGATTGGCCGAAGGCAAAGCGCGCAAAGTTTCCAAATCTTCGGCCTTCGCTGCGAACCATCTCCGTGCGCCTGCCGGTTGCGATGATCGAGGACCTGAAGATTCTCGCCAACCAGCGCGATGTGCCGTATCAGTCGCTGTTGAAAGTGTTTTTGGCGGAAAGATTAGCGGCAGAGCGGAAGCTGCGAAAGGCGGGGTAGGGTTCGTGCTTTCCCAGGTCTCAAAAGCGAGACCTGGGGCACCCGGCCCTCATTGTTACCGATAATTGTCCGCTCGACAAGCACAAAATAGCCCTGCCTGGCGTATGACCGGACGGGGCTATATTGCCAAACCGCAGTGAGCCACCTACCGGGTTTTCGCCACTTCCTCCACCGTCACCGGATCGAGGAACGGCATGGATGCGCGAAGCGTCTTTCCGATCAACTCGATCGGATGCTTGGCCTCAGCCTCGCGGAAGGCCATGAACTCTTTGCGTCCCGAGTTCTGGTCGGCGAGGAATCTTTTAGCAAAGGTGCCGTCCTGAATCTCGGTGAGGATCGCCTTCATAGCCTTGCGGCTCTCTTCATTGATCACCCGCGGACCCGAAACATAGTCGCCCCACTCGGCGGTGTCGGAGATCGAGTAGCGCATGTAAGCCAGGCCGCCGCGGTAGATGAGGTCGACGATCAGCTTGAGCTCGTGCAGCACCTCGAAGTAGGCGCTCTCCGGCTGATAGCCGGCTTCCACGAGAGTTTCATAACCTGCCTTGATGAGCGCGCTCACGCCGCCGCACAAGACTGCCTGCTCGCCGAAGAGATCGGTCTCGGTCTCTTCCTTGAACGTCGTCTCCAGCACTCCGGCGCGCGTGCAGCCGATGCCTTTCAGGTAGCTCAGCGTCAGCGCATGAGCCGTCCCCGTCGCATCCTGGTGCACGGCGATCAGTCCCGGCACGCCGCCGCCCTCAGTGAACACCTCGCGCACGCGATGGCCTGGCGCCTTGGGCGCAGCCATGCCTACGTCAATGCCCGCCACCGGGAGGATGGTCTTGAAGTGGATATTGAAGCCATGGGCAAAGAGGAGCAGCTTGCCCGCGGCCAGGTTCGGCGCGATCTCTTCGGCATACAACCTGGCTGCGGTCTGATCGGGAACCAGCACCATCACCACGTCGGCCCATTTTGTGGCTTCAGCGACTGTGGCAACCTCAAGCCCGGCCTTCTGCGCCTTGGCAATGGACTTGGAGCCCGCGGCGAGTCCCACCTTCACCTGAACGCCGGAGTCCTTGAGGTTGAGCGAGTGAGCGTGACCTTGTGAGCCGTATCCAATGATGGCCACCTTCTTGGCCTGGATGAGAGTAAGGTCGGCATCGTGATCGTAATAAGTCTTGGCCATGATTTTTCTTCTTTTCCTTTGCTTGCGCTGTTTTGAGATTGATTCAGAATTTTCCGAGAACTGCGAGAACCAGGTGCCCCATCCTTTTCACTGGGTGCCCCACCCTCGCCGCGTCTTTGTTTTTGCGGCTAGGGTGGGCGGAAGATGCAGCCGTCTACTCCGGCTGAGTCGTCACATGATCTGCTTCCTGTTCGGCAGCCCCCTCGGCCACGCCGGCGCCCATGGCGCGCAGCACGCCGCTCGTGTGATGGCCGCGGCGCATGGTCATCTTGCCGCTGCGGCAGATTTCAAGAATGCGCCCCTCGTCCTCGCGCAGCACCTCGATCAGCCCTTCGATCTTGCTTTCAACGCCGGTCATCTCGATCAGCAGCGACTCCGACGTGAGATCGACAATGCGCGCGCGGAAGACCTCGACCAGGTCGAAGATCTGCGCGCGGTTGCGCGGCGTGGCGGCCACTTTGATCAGCGCCAGTTCGCGCGTAACCGACGGCGCCTGCGCAATGTCGTCCACATCCACAACGTTCTCCAGTTTATACAGGCTGGCCTGGATGCGATGCCCGGCCTCGCTCGAAGCCTCACACACTAGGGTAAGCCGCGAGAGCCCTGGCCGCTCGCTGCGCCCCACCGTAAGCGAGTTGATGTTGATGTTCAGCCGCCTGAACAGCGAAGCCACCCGCGTGAGCACGCCCGGCAAATCTTCCACGTAAGCAACGAATGTATGCAACATAATGGCCTTTCCAGTGGGCAGTGAACAGTGTTCAGTGATCAGAAAAAACTGGAGCGGAAATAAGGCAACTGTCCACTGATCCCTGACAACTGCTCACTGCCTTTTAGTCGTCCGCCCGCTCTTCCAGCGGATCCTTGCCCGGCCGCAGAATCATCTCGTGCAGCGCGCTGCCCGCCGGAATCATCGGGTAAACCGAGTCTTCCTTCTCCACCATGAAGTTCAGCAAAAATGCACCTTTGGCCGCGCGCGCCTCATCGACAGCCGCCTCAACTTCGCCGCGCGTGCGCACGGCACGTCCCGCGATTCCATGCGCATCGGCCAGCTTCACAAAATCCGGGCTCACCAACGGCGTGGACTCGTAGTTGCGCTCGTAGAAAAACTCCTGCCACTGCCGTACCATGCCCAGGTAGCCGTTGTTGATGATGGCGATGTTGATCTTGATCTTCTCCTGCACAATGGTCGAGAGCTCCGCGGCCGTCATCTGGAAGCCGCCATCGCCCGCTACCACCCACACTTCCCTGTCCGGGCACGCAAACTTCGCGCCAATCGCCGCCGGCAGCGCGAATCCCATCGTTCCCAATCCGCCTGAGGTGATCAGCGTGCGCGGATGCTCGTGGTGATAGTACTGCGCCTCCCACATCTGGTGCTGGCCCACATCCGTGACCACAATGGCGTTGCCGCCGGTGATGCGCCACAGGTCGTGCATCACGTGAGCCGCATACAGATGCCCCGAGTCAGGCAGGTTCTTGATGTCGCGCACCGCGGATTCGCCCTTCATGCCGTCGATGGTCTTGAGCCACGCCGAGCCGTCGCGCCCCGCAATCCGCGGCAGCAGCTCTTCAAGCACCGCGCGCAGATCGCCCACCAGCGCGACATCGACTTTCACATTCTTGTTGATCTCCGCCGGATCGATCTCGATGTGAATCTTCTTGGCCTTCAGTGCATACGTAGACGGCGTGCCGATCACGCGATCGTCGAAGCGCATGCCGCAGGCGATCAGCAGGTCGGCCTCTTGGATTGCAGTGTTCACCCACGCCTCGCCGTGCATGCCCATCATGCCCAGGCTCAGCGGATGCGAAGCCGGAAACACGCCCAGCCCAAGCAGCGTGAGTCCGACAGGAATCTGCGCGCGCTCCGCCAGCGTGCGCACCTGCTCCATCGCGCCCGACTCCGACACGCCGTGGCCTGCCAGAATCACTGGCCGCTTGGCGTTGCGGATGAGCTCGGCCGCATGCGCCAGGCCCGAGTCTTCCACCTTCAGCATCGGGTGCGGACGATACGGCTTCGGCTTCGCGGCCGCAAAGTCGAAGATGGCCGTCGCCTGCTGCGCATCCTTTGTAATGTCGACAAGCACCGGCCCCGGACGGCCCGAGCGCGCGATCTGAAACGCCTGCCGCAGCGCGCCGGCAAGGTCCTCGGCGCGGCTCACCAGAAAGTTGTGCTTGGTGACGGGCAGAGTGATGCCGGTAATGTCCACTTCCTGAAATGCATCCGTGCCCAGCACCTTGCTCGAAACATTTCCGGTAATGCAGACAATCGGAATCGAGTCGAGCATCGCCGTCGCAATGCCGGTGATGAGATTCGTCGCGCCCGGACCGCTGGTCGCAATCGCCACGCCCACCTTGCCTGACGCGCGCGCGTAGCCGTCGGCCATGTGCGCCGCGCCCTGCTCGTGACGCACCAGCACATGGCGGATGGGAAACTTGCGCAGCGCGTCATACGCAGGCAGAATCGCGCCGCCGGGGTAGCCGAAGACATCTGTCACACCCTCGCCGACCAGCGTGGCCCAAAGAATTTCAGAGCCGGTGAGGCGCGTAGGTGTGGTCAGATGCGCGTTCGCATTTTGTGTAATAGCGTCGTTTCCCATATCAAACTCCTTATTACTGATCCCTGACACCTGAAACCTGATCCCTGCTCTTACGTCGTCGCCCCTTCTGAAGCCGACTTCACCCGGTCCACATACTTGCGAAAGACGCCCTTCGGCCAGCGCAGCGCGGGCGGCTTGAAATCCTTGAGCCGCGCAGCCATCTCTTCGTCACTGATCTCTACATTCAGCGTGCGGTTGGGAATGTCGAAGTGAATGATGTCTCCCTCGCGCACCGCCGCAATGGGCCCGCCAACAAATGCTTCCGGAGCCACGTGGCCTGCGGTAAAGCCGCGCGTCGCACCACTGAAACGCCCATCCGTCAGCAGCGCCACATGCGCGCTCAACTCCGCATTCGAGCTGATAGCCGCCGTCACCTGCAGCATCTCGCGCATGCCCGGCCCACCCTTCGGCCCTTCATAGCGAATTACCACCACATCGCCGGGCTTGATGCCGCCGGCCTGCACAACCTTGAAGCAGTCTTCTTCGCAGTCGAAAACCCGCGCCGGGCCGCGATGTTTATAGCGGCCGGCCGCTGCAATCTTCATCACCGAGCCCTCGGGTGCAAGGTTGCCCTTGAGAATCACCAATCCGCCATTCGGCTTGATCGGTTCCTCGAAGGTATGA
Source organism: Occallatibacter sp. (assembly GCA_049677625.1). GTDB lineage: Bacteria > Acidobacteriota > Terriglobia > Terriglobales > Acidobacteriaceae > Telmatobacter. The sequence continues at coordinate 4,943 of JBAUCP010000154.1, forward strand.
ATCACGACCTGTCCCGGAGTCTCCTCGGCAAGCGCCGCTTCTTCAGCCAGCGTCTTGCCGCTGATGGTGAGCGTCGAGCCATCGGCATGTCCCGCATCGATGAGCCGCTTGGCCAGCAGCCGCGAACCGCCCGCCGCCTGATAGTCCGACGCAACGTATTTTCCTGCCGGCGTCAGATCGCAGATGTACGGAGTGCGCTTCGAGATCGCATCGAAATCGTCGATCGACAGCTCGATTCCCATCTCGCGTGCAATGGCCAGCAGATGAAGCACTGCGTTCGTCGAGCCGCCGCTCGCGGCTACGCTGGCAATGGTATTTTCAAGGGATTTGCGAGTGATGATCTGCGAGGGGCGGCGATTGGCGCGAACCGCATCCATCAAAATGCGTCCGGCTTCGCGCGTTGCGGCGCGCTTGTCGGTATTGGTGGCGGGAACGCCGGAAAGCTGAATCGGCGAAATGCCCAGAATCTCTCCGCTCATGGCCATGGTGTTGGCCGTGAACTGCCCGCCGCATGCGCCTGCGCCCGGACAGGCATTCGCTTCCAGCGCTTCCAGGCCCGCATCGTCGATGCGTCCCGCGGCGTGTGATCCGATGCCTTCAAAAACATTCTGAATTGTTATGTCCACGCCGTTCAGCTTGCCCGGCGCAATCGAGCCGCCGTAAAGCATCATGCCCGGAATATCGAGCCGGCACAGCGCCATGATGATGCCCGGCATATTCTTGTCGCAGCCGCCAATGCCTACCAGGCCGTCAAACAGATTGCCGCGCGCGACCAGTTCGATCGAGTCAGCAATCACCTCGCGCGACACCAGCGAAGCCTTCATGCCCTGCGTACCCATCGTAATGCCGTCGGAGATGGTGATGGTGTTGAACTCCATCGGCGTGCCGCCTGCCTCGCGAATGCCCTCTTTCAAGGCCTCGGCCACTTCGCGCAGGTGCACGTTGCAGGTGCCGATCTCGGTCCATGTATTCGCAATGCCGATGATTGGCTTGTGCAGGTCTTCTTTGTTGAAGCCAGCGCCGCGCAGATACGACCGCGCAGCCGCCCGGCTGGGCCCTTCAGTCAACGGGATACTTTGGCGCTTGCCTTCGATGGTCACGCAGTAATTTCCTTCCGATTGTTGCCGTCTATTACAGGCAGACTGTCGATGATCTCAGTCATCGTAGTGTGAAAGCGGTTCCAGTTACCAAAGGCCGGGTGCGGAGTACAGTATGGCTCATAGGAGATACCAGCCGTGCGCATTGCCCTCAGAACCATCGGTTTGATTGCGCGCATCACGATCACAATCGCTTCGGGTCTGTAATCTTTGAGCCGAGCCGCAAGTTCGGAAACAGATTCCCATCGAAGTATCGACCGCTCTCTGTTCGCCAGCTTGTTGACAGGCACGAGCACAAGATCATCCAGATAAAACCCGTTCCTCTTGAAATCGTCGAGGAACGTCGAGTGGCTTCCAAAGGCCTTCTTCATGGCGTGGAACAGGCTGCTGTCGCTGTTGTAAAAGAACCTGCCGCTGTGCGGCGCCGACTCACCCACGAACAAAGTCGTGATGCGATCAGGCCGAAAGCTCTTGCGCAGTTCCTCAAAGTTGCTCATGTCGATCAGGCAGCCTCGGTGATTTTTGCTTTGAGCCAATTTGCTTCATCATGCTGCGTTTCATACGAGTCCAGCGCTGCCGCGTGGCGCAGCGTCAGGCCGATATCGTCGAGCCCTTCGAGCAGGCAGTACTTGCGGAAGGGATCGATCTCGAACGCCGCCTTGAATCCCTGGCCGTCGGTCACCGTCTGCGCTTCCAGCGAAACCGTGAGTTGGTAACCCGGAATGGTCTGCGCGTTGTGCAGCAGCTCGGCTACCTGCTCCTCGCTCAACCGCGCAAGCACAATGCCGTTCTTCCCGGCGTTCGAAAAGAAGATGTCCGCAAAAGTCGGCGCGATCACCACGCGAAATCCGTAATCGCTCAGCGCCCACGCAGCGTGCTCGCGGCTCGACCCGCAGGCAAAGTTCTTGCCCGCGATCAAAATCTGCGCGCCATGGTAACGCGGATCGTTGAGTACAAAAGACGGATCGGAATCGCCCGCGGCCGTGCGGCGCCAATCGAAAAACAGGAACTCGCCGTAGCCGGTGCGCTCGATGCGCTTCAAAAACTGCTTGGGAATAATCTGGTCCGTGTCGACGTTGGTGCGGTCGAGCGGCGCGGCCAGTGCGGTCAATGTCTTGAATGGTTGCATTACGCTGTCACCTCCTCGCGAACTGATTCGCGTATGGGCCATTTGCGAATGTCGACAAAGTGGCCGGCAATTGCGGCGGCGGCGGCCATCTCCGGCGAGACCAGATGGGTGCGTCCGCCGCGCCCCTGGCGGCCCTCAAAGTTGCGGTTGCTCGTGGACGCGCAGCGCTCGCCGGGCGAAAGAATGTCAGGATTCATGCCCAGGCACATCGAGCAGCCCGGCTCGCGCCAATCAAAGCCCGCTTCTTTGAAGACGCGGTCCAATCCCTCGGCCTCAGCCTGCGCCTTCACTGCCTGGGAGCCGGGAACCACCATCGCGCTCACATGCGTCGAAATCTTGTAGCCCGCCGCGATCCGCGCCGCGGCGCGCAGGTCTTCAATGCGTGAGTTGGTGCACGAGCCAATGAAGACGCGGTCGATCTCGACCTCTTCCAGCGGCGTACCGGCCTTGAGTCCCATGTATTCGAGCGCGCGCTCCAGTCCCTTGCGCTCCTGCTCGTTCGCCACAGCCGCCGGATCGGGCACTGCATCCGTGATGGGCGCAACCATTCCCGGGCTCGTGCCCCAGCTCACATACGGCACCAGCGCCGCCGCGTCGATCACCAGCTCGCGATCGAACTTCGCGCCCGGATCTGAAGGCAGCTTGCTCCACTCTTCAACTGCGCGTTCCCACTCTTCTCCCTTTGGAGAAAATCTGCGGCCCTTCAGATATGCAATCGTTGTTTCATCCGGCGCAATCATGCCCGCGCGCGCGCCGGCCTCGATGCTCATGTTGCAGATGGTCATGCGGCCTTCCATTGAAAGCGCGCGAATCGCAGAGCCCGCGTACTCGATCACGCAGCCGGTCGCGCCGTCGGTGCCGATCTGGCCAATGATGGCCAGGATGATGTCCTTCGCCGTCACGCCGCGCGGCAGCTCGCCCTCCACGGCGATGCGGAAGGTCTGCGGCTTCCCTTGCGGCAGCGTCTGCGTCGCCAGCACGTGCTCCACTTCACTGGTGCCAATTCCAAAAGCCAAGGCGCCAAACGCGCCGTGCGTCGACGTGTGTGAGTCACCGCAGACAATCGTCATACCCGGCTTGGTGATGCCCAGCTCCGGCCCGATCACGTGCACAATTCCCTGCTCGCGCGAGTTCACATCGTAGAGCTCGATGCCGAACTCGGCGCAGTTGGCGCGCAGCGTGGCAATCTGTTTGGCGGCAATCTGGTCGAGGATGTTGAGCCGACCCTCAATCGTCGTGGGCACGTTGTGATCGACGGTAGCAATCGAGCGGTCGGGCCGGCGAACCTTGCGGCCCGTGAGCCGCAGCCCCTCGAAGGCTTGCGGCGAAGTGACTTCGTGCAGCAGTTGCAGATCGACGTAGAGGAGCGTGGGCTCGCCCTTCGGCTCTACCACCACGTGCTGCTCCCAGACCTTTTCAAATAACGTCTTCGGTTCGGTGCTCATGATGCTCCCCTTGGTCGCTAGCTACCAGCTTCCAGCTACTAGCTTCTAGCTCGTACTTTGCTAATTGAGAATCTACGATCCTCTTGGTTGATTTCGATTTTCGTTCGCGCTCGCTAGATGTGTGCATTTGAGAACAAAGGACGGCGAGCTGAAAGCTAGTGGCTAGGAGCTAGAAGCTGCTCCTTCACCGTTTCGCGCACCTTTGCGCCCATCGCCGTGGTTGAAAGCACGGTGAACCCCTGCGGATTGGAGCGTGCAAGGTCCGGTGTGCGGAAGCCAAGCTCCAGCACCTTGCGTACCGAGGCTTCAATCGCCGCGGCCTCGGCCTCAAGGCCGCCGGAGTGGCGCAGAATCAGCGCGCCGGTAAGAATGGCGCCCAGCGGATTCGCCAGCCCCTTGCCGGCAATGTCCGGCGCCGAGCCGTGCACCGGCTCGTATAAATTCACCTTGCCTCCGATGGTTGCAGAGGGCAGCATGCCCAGCGAGCCGGTAATCACCGCGGACTCGTCGGACAAAATGTCGCCGAAGAGATTTTCCGTCAGCACCACATCGTAATTGCGCGGCTGGTTCATCAGGTGCATGGCCATCGCGTCTACATATTGATGCTCGACCATCACGTCAGGAAACTCCGCCGCGACCTCATTCACCGTCGCGCGCCAGAGCTGCGAAACTTCAAGCACGTTGGCCTTGTCCACGCTGGTGAGCTTTTTGCGCCGCTTCTGCGCAAGCTGGAAGGCGATGCGCGCCACGCGTGCCACTTCCTCGCGCGTATAGCGCATCGTGTTCCACGATTCGCCCTTCTCGCGATCCCACGCGCGCGGCTGGCCGAAGTAAAGTCCGCCGAGCAGTTCGCGCACGAAAAGAATGTCTGCGCCATCGATAATCTCCGGCCGCAGTGGGCTGTTGACTGCGAGTTCCTTGAACGCAAACGCAGGCCGCAGATTGGCGAAGCCGCCCAGCGCAGCGCGAATCTGCAACAGGCCGGCCTCTGGCCGCTTGTCCGGCGCAAGCGCGTTGAACTCGTTGCCGCCCACGGCGCCGAGAAGAACAGCGTCGGAATCGAGCGCCGCAGCCAGCGTGTCCGCGGGCAGAGGCGTGCCGTCCTGCACAATGGCCACGCCGCCAATGCGCTTTGCGTCGAGCGAGAGCTTGTGTCCGCCAAGCTCGGCCACTTCCTTGAGCACAGCGACTGCTTCGTTCGTGACTTCCGGGCCGATCCCGTCGCCGGCCGTAACTAGGATTTTCAGATTCATTCGTTTTTCCAGTGATGAGTTATCAGTTGTCAGTGATCAGTTTGTGATTGCCCACGATCACGCTGGGGGCCCCACCCTCGCCGTCCGCCGCGGCGGACTTTTGCGGCTACGGTGAGCTCGATCTCAATCGAGCTCGGCCACAGGAACTCGCCGGGTCTCGCGAATCTGGTCCGGCAACAGCCCTACCAGGTCCTGATCGTAGATGTTCTTCTTGCGGTCGGCCAGCGCCACAAAGCGATAGTAGACCTGCTGCAGTTCTTCGCGCGTGAGCGCAAAGCCGAGTTGCTCCAGGCGGTGGCGCAGCGCCGCGCGGCCGGAGTGCTTGCCGAGCACGAGGTGCGTCTTGCTCACGCCCACCAGGCCCGGAGTCATGATCTCGTAACACAGCGGGTTGGCCAGCATCCCGTGCTGGTGAATGCCGGACTCGTGCGCGAACGCATTCGCACCCACAATCGCCTTGTTGGGCGAGGGCTTGAACGTGATGATCTGCCCAAGCACCTCGCTGGTTGAATAAAGGTTCTGCAGCTTGATGCTGGTCGAGACGCCGTAGCGGTCGCCGCGCACATAAAGCGCCGCGGCAATCTCCTCAAGCGACGCATTGCCGGCCCGCTCGCCGATGCCGTTGATGGTGCACTCCACCTGCCGCGCGCCGTTCTGAATTGCCGCCAGCGAATTGGCGACAGCGAGCCCGAGATCGTCGTGGCAGTGCGACGAGAGCACCACGCCGTTCTCGCCGATCGCCGGCACGCGCTCGCGCACCTCGGCAAACATGCGGCCGTACTCTTCTGGCGTCGAGTAGCCCACCGTATCCGGCATGTTGATGGTCGTGGCGCCCGCCTCCACGGCTACGCGCACCATCTCCACCAGAAAGTCGCGGTCAGAGCGCGTCGAGTCCTCGGGGGAAAACTCCACATCGTCTACATGCGTGCGCGCCAGCCGCACTGACTCGCCGGCGAGGTCAAGCGCTTCGGCGCGGCCGATCTTCAATTTGTATTCGAGATGCAGATCGCTCGAGGCGAGAAACACGTGAATGCGCGCGCGGTCGGCAAACTGCAGCGCACGCGCCGCCATTTCGATGTCTTCCGTCTTGGCCCGCGCCAGCGATGCGATGCGCGGCTTGCGGATGGCCTGCGTGATGGTCGCGATGGCCGCAAAGTCGCCCTCGGAGGCCATGGCAAAGCCGGCCTCGATCACGTCCACGCCCAGATCTTCAAGGGCGTGCGCCATGGTGAGCTTTTCCTGCGTGGTCATGCTGCAGCCCGGCGACTGTTCGCCGTCGCGCAGCGTGGTGTCAAAGAAGACAACGTGATTTGGGCTCATGGATGCGCCTGCGTGGGAAATGCTTCCTTCCAGCTTCTCTAGTGTCGCTCATCGGGTATATATAAGGCAAAGTTATTCTTTTTGGGGAAGCGATTAGAATCGCTTATACTAAAGTTATCAGTGGTCAGTTTTCAGTTGTCAGTGGACGGCCACGAGCCTGACTTTCGCTCTTGTAGGTTCGTTAATCTTCAACTGCTGACAACTGATCACTGAGAACTGACAACTGCCATGGAACTCAACCAGCTCGAAACCTTTCTTGCTGTCTCCGAAGAGCGCAGCTTTTCGCGCGCGGCTGTGCGGCTGCACCGCACGCAGCCGGCGGTTAGCCAGGTCATCCGCAAGCTCGAAGAATCGATCGGCGAAACGCTCTTTGACCGCGCAGCGCGCGACGGCTCGCTCACGGCCTCCGGCGTGCTGCTGCGCGACTACGCGCTGCGCCTGCTCGCGCTGCGCCGCGAGGCCTCAAGCGCGCTCAGCGAGCTCAAGAGCCTGGAGCGCGGGCGTTTGCAGCTCGCCGCCAACGAGTACACCTGCATGTACCTGCTGCCGGCTATCGACGCCTTCCGCCGCGAGGCGCCGCACGTGAGCGTGACCGTGCATCGCATGCTGGCTTCGCGGATTCCCGAAGAGCTGAGCCTGCGCACCTTCGAGCTGGGTGTCATCTCGTTCCGGCCCGACCCGGAGCAGTTCCGCACCATCGCCGTCTATGGCGACAGCCTTGACCTGATCGTGAGCCCGCAGCATCCGCTCGCCCGCGCGCACCGCGTCTCCATCAACGACCTCGGCAGCGAGCTGTTCGTCGCGCACAACGTGGCCTCGCCGCTGCGCCGCAAAGTCATTGAAGCCTTCCAGCGCTACCGCACGCCGCTCAACATGGCCATCGAGCTGCCCACCATTGAAGCCATCAAGCGCTTTGTGGCCATGGGCAACGGCGTCGCGCTCGTGCCGCACCTCGCCGTCGCGCACGAGCTCGAAACCGGCGACCTGGTGCGCGTGCAAGTCGACGAGCTGGAGATGAAGCGCGTGCTCCGCCTGGTGCACCGCAAGCAGGCCATGCTCTCCTACGCGGCCAAAGCGTTCCTGCGCACATTGAAGGCGATGGCCAAAGAGAAGGGACCGCCGTTCTACTACCACTCGGAACGCAACGGGTGAAAAAGACAGGCAACAGGGTAGCGCCGGTCTCCAGACCGGCTGTACTGACGGCGTCCACGCCGGCAGACGAGGTGTGCGGG
>JBAUCP010000155.1:0-8662 GCA_049677625.1 Occallatibacter sp.
TCTGGGCCCACGGCGTGGTCGGAGCGGTGACGTATGCTTGAGCAATCGTCTTCGGGTTAAGGCCAGTGACTCCGCAACCAGGGTCCTGGGTATTGGGCGCGGTACGGGTGGAACTGAGATTAACCACCGGGCAAAGGCCGTTGGTCGTGCCGGTATCGTCGATGCCGCCGTTGCTGCCAAAGGCGGCCCCTAGCCCGCCGCCGTAAGTATCTTCGCTCCAGGTAGAGGTGTAGACGCCGAGACCGGCGCGAACGACCGTATTGGGCAAAACCTGCCAACTGAACCCTGCGCGCGGCATCACGATGTCGTACTTGGGGGCCTGGAGGGTCGTGCGGCCGTTCGCTCCGCTGAACGCATACCACATGCCACCCGTAACCGGAGCGCCAGGGGCGATGCCGTTGATGGTGTTGGAGGAGACGTTGAAGTTGGACACCGCGGGATCGAAGGTCGACTCGTTGCCGCGGATGCCGGACCATCCGGTCATGATCTCATAGCGCAGGCCCAGGTTGATGGTCAGGTTGGGCTTCATCTTCCAGTCATCCTGAACGAAGAATTGCGGGGTCTTCCATCTTCCGCCGTACTCGGGCACATTCTGGGCGCTCCATTTCTGGGTCTGGCCCAGCAGGAAGTCCGCATAGGAGAAGCCGTCGTACGGGCCGGTGGTATTGCCGCCTTGTGCGGTGTAGGTGCCGCCATACGTTACGCTTGCCGAGCTGAGGTTCCCCCAGTTCGTGGAGTCGGCCCGGTTGATCAGGAACTCGCCGCCGAAGTGCAGAATGTGCCGGCCCTTGACCAACGTGACCACGTCGGATGGGTCGAAGAGCATTTCCTTGTAGACAGCGTTGGTGCCGGGTTGAAGGTTGCCGTCAAAGTTGTTGATGGACACAGTCGGGAAAAGGTCCACGCCCGGCGCGCCAAAATTCAATCCAAGCTTCGCCAGCCAGCCCTTGCCAAGCGTTTGAGGCACAAAGAAGTTCAACTGGTCTGTAAAGCCCAGACGAGCTTCATTGATGAAGTGCGAATTTGCGGTCCACACATCGGAGACCGATGCGTTGTCGCGGCTGACATCTCCGCTATAGCAATTGAACGGGCAAATGCCCTCGTTCACGTTAAGCCCAGGGTTGTCGCTTTCCGTCTCGGCGAGGGTCAGGCGGTTGGAGGGGGTGGTGTCATAGTCCAGGCGGCCAAACCATTTGATAAAGGGGTTGCTGCTGGGTGCGTTGTAGACGTGATTATTTTTGTTGTATCCCTCGCCGGTGACCAGTGTGCCGGGCGTATTGATCCCCGGGAACAGCTTCTGGATATTCTGGGCCACCGGGTTGATCATGCCGGCGGGAATTTTGTTGCCGTTTTCGTACTCCGAGGCAAAACTCGTCCGCTGGACGCAGGGAGCAGCTTGAGGGGCGAGCAACAATGCCGGAAGTTGGGGAGTGCCGGCGGGATTCTGCTCCCACTGGCAGGTGCCCGACGTCTTCAGCACCTGTGTGGTTGGATCGTAAAGGGTGGGCATGCCCGTGAAGTCTCCGCCCATCATGGCAGAGGTCGGCTCGGTGCTGAACCCGGTGGATGCTCCCCCGTGATCGATGGTCCTGTCGTAGTCGAAGAAGAAGAACATCTTGTGCTTCAGGATCGGGCCGCCTACAGCGCCGCCGAAGTTGTTGAAGCGAAGCACGGGAACCTTTCCTGTGCCGAATGCATAAGTCGCGGCATCGAGCGCATTGTTCTCGAAATACTCATAGCCTGCGCCATGAAACCTGTCGCCGCCGCTCTTGGTGATCTGGTTGTAGACGACGTCGCCGACACCGTACTGCGCTGAAAAGGCCGCATCGCTCACTTTGACTTCCGCCGTGGTCTCAAAGACGGTGACGTCGGAGTTCTGGCTCATCGGCAGGGTGGTGGTGGCGCCGTCCTGAAGCATGCTGGCAAAGGGCAGATTGCCGTTGATGGAAGTGGCCATGCCCGAGGTAAGGTTATTGGACGAATTCTCAGGCGCGCCCGACGAGCCGGGCATCAGGATGATGAAGTTCTCCCAGTCGGCTCCGCCGCCATTCAGGCCGCCGACCTGCGGCAGATTCACAATGGTATCTGCCTCCATCACTCCTTCCTGCGCACCGGACTCGGTCTGGAGCATGGGCACATCGGTAGTGACCACGATCTGCTGCGAGACTGCGCCCACCTTCATCTCGGCGTTGATGGTCTGGATTCCGAGAGTGACCGTGACCGGACCGCGCACGTAGGTCTCAAATCCATCCCTGCTGAACTTGAGCATGTAGTGGTCTTCCGGAATCGCGCCGGTATCGTAGAGCCCCGCGGCATCGGTTATGTAAGTGCGCGTGACGCCCTTGTCCACATCGGTCACGTCCACCTTGACGCCGGGAATGATCGCCCCGGTGGAGTCGACCGCGCTGCCGCGAAGATCGCCTGAATTTGTGTTCTGAGCAAGACATAGTCCGCCTCCAGTAACGAAAAGAAGGAGGAGCGGAATCCATCGCATCCAATTTTTCATGAACTGCCTCCTGAACCGTGTTCATTTGCCGCGGTTTCGGCTCTCGCGGCTTGAAACCTACCCGGCGCCGTGCCGGACGCGCATGCCTTTATTGGCGATTCTGCGGGAAATATCTTAAGACAAACGGTTGTGTTTGCACAGTTTCCCCTTGGTTTTCATGCGCGGGAGGAATTAAAGCACTCCCTAAGAACGGCTGTCAAGATATTTCTATTGTCCTAGACAATCGATTGGTTGAATGCTATGCTCCACGCTTGAGCCGAACAGCGAACCTGCTCCGGTTACCTGCGGCGGGCCGCGTAAATGGCGCATTTTGAGCCCAAAACCCAAGTCGAGCAAACGCTTGCCCAATTCTGCCCGGTAGAAAGGGCGCAACGAAAGAGTGGAATCGACCGATGAATCTTGCTTCCCGGCGCGTCTTTTTGCAGCAGGCCGCAACCGCTGCCACAACAATGGTTTGTGCAAACGGGTTATCGCTTTGGGGACAGCCGGGGGCGGCTCCAGGGGTGGCGCGCGCCTTCAGGACCACCGAAGGGGAGAAATTCAAGGAGATCGCGGTTCCGGGCTGGCAGTCCGGGTCGAGCCCAGCGTCGAGCGCGGCGCCCGGAGTGACAATTGACGCCTCCGAGCGATTTCAAAGCATTCTTGGATTTGGCGGCGCCTTCACCGATGCCTCGTGCTACCTGCTCAACGGGATGGAGCCAGCGCAGCGCAGGCAATTGCTGGAGGAGTTCTTCGGTCCGGGCGGGCTTGGGCTCTCGGTCGGCCGCACCTGCATTGGAGCGAGCGACTACTCCCGCAGCGCCTACAGCCTTGACGACTCCACGGCCCCCGATCTCGAGCTGAAGAACTTCAGCATCGAGCACGACCGCGGCTGGATTCTGCCGGTGCTGCGCCAGGCGCTGACTACACAGCCGGATCTGTTTCTGTTCTCCACGCCGTGGAGCCCGCCGGGATGGATGAAGGCCGGCGGCTCGCTGCTCGGCGGCTCCATGCGCAAGCAGTATTTCCCCTCTTATGCGCAATACTTCGTCAAGTTTCTTCAGGCGTACAAGGCTGAAGGGGTGAGCATCCGCGCGGTGACCACGCAGAACGAAGTGGACACCGACCAGGATGGAAGGATGCCGGCTGCGCTGTGGGGCCAGGAGTACGAGACCGGATTCATCAGGGACTTTCTTGGGCCGGCGCTGCGCGCGGCGAATCTCGATACCAAGATCTGGCTGCTCGATCACAACTACGACCTGTGGGGACGCGCGATGGACATGATGAGCGATCCCGCAGTCTATCAATATGTGGATGGCGTGGCGTGGCACGGCTACGCTGGCGAACCGGAGGCCATGACCAGGGTCCACAACGCTTATCCGGCGCAAAACGCCTACTGGACCGAGGGTGGTCCGGACTATACCGATCCCGATTACACGACCGACTGGGCGAAATGGGCCGGCAGCTACGCGCAGATCCTGAAGAACTGGGCGCGGTGCATCGTTGCGTGGAACCTGGTGCTGGACGAAAAGGGCGGGCCGAACATCGGCCCGTTCAATTGCGGCGGTGTGGTCACGCTGGACTCGAAGACGCAGAAGCTCACGCGCAGCGGGCAGTACTGGGGCTTTGCGCACTACTCGAAGGCCGTGCGCCGCGGAGCGCAGGTGATCGCCAGCAATGCCGACCAGAGCGGCATCGAGCACGTGGCGTTTGTGAATCCCGATGGCGGATACGTGCTCGTTCTCACCAATGCCGGCGATGAGCGCCAGGTGGAGTGCAGATTTCAGGGCAAGGCAATGCCGCTGACGCTGGCGCGCAACTCCGTGCTTACCTTGCAGTGGAGCTGATAACAGGCTCTATGGGAACTCGGCAAGCTTCGGCGTCACGCGCGGACCGATCACCGTTGGCCCTCCCTGATCGTCGATGACATTCGATATCTCGCCCTTATCGTCCAGCGCCACGGTAATCATGTGGTGGAACCGCACGCCGGGCGCGCGCGGAACCTCAATGGCGCGGCTCAAGTTCACGTTAGCCTTGCGGAAGACGCTGTAGACGCCCAGTCCCCACGCTTCATGATCGGTTACGCTGTCGGCCACCTTGTAAGAGGCCCATCCGTTCACGCCTTTCGCGCTGGTGTAACTTGGCTGATCGGGCGGATCGTAGGGAATTTCGGATTGATAGAAGTAAGTCCGCCCGAAATTCCCGTTCCACAGCACCTGGAACTGCTGGTGGTGCTCGACGAAGAGCCCATAAGCGGTGACATGATCGCCATTCACCACCAGGCCGTTGTCGCTGATGTTGACGGTCCAGCCCACGCCGGAGCCATGATCGGCGCGCCATATCCAGGTGTGGTCAACGATGGTGTCGGCGCTGTTGATCAGCAGGTTTACATGCGCGCGTCCCGCCCCTGCACCGCCCACGCGGAAGAACACATCGTGCAGGCAGATGGGATTGGCGATGTGGCGCGCCTTGCTGCTGGCCGGCCCTACTTCCACCAGCACCGGAGATTCAACCGCGCCGGCATCGATGAGCAGGCCCGCGATCTCGATGCCATCCTTGTCCGCCGTGGTGATGGCGGCCGTGCCGTGCGTTGGCTTGAGCGTGGCGAAACCCAGGCCCATGACAATCGTGTTGGGCCGCGTGACTCGGATTGCGTTGTCGAGCTCATAGATGCCGGGCGTGAAAAGCAGATTCTTTCCCCTTGCCAACTGCGCGTTGATGCTTTCGGCGGTGTCGATGCCCGGCCTTGCGATATAGAAACTGCGCAAGGAAATCCATTGTCCTGGTGTCTGGCCGGAACGCCAGGTGATGCCCTGGCTTTCTGTGCTTAACGCCGGCACGCGCACGCCCCAGTTGCCGTGTGCGTCGACTTCAAGAAATGGCTTTTCACGCACCACCGGCGTGCGCTCGACCTTGGTGAAAGGCGGTGACGGCCATTCGCCCGCCGGCGGATCGGGCACGCCGACAAAAACCATGTTCCAGTTCGAGCCGGTCCAACTGCCCCACTGGCTGTTGCGCGAGATCCATTGCTGCTGCGTCCCGGAGTCCACGTTGCCGTCGACCAGCGTGTCGGACATCCAGCCTCCGCTGGCCCAGCCGTGGTTCTGGTGGAGAACAAGGTTGCCCAGCACGTGCATGCGGCGGAAAGGCACCGCCTGCGAGACGGCCCATTGCATGGCGCCGCCTGCGGGCTTGACGGAGAAGCCCTCCGCGGCGCGCCAGAAGGTGCACGTGGCGTTGTTCTTTGGAAGGCTGGCATCGGAGTGCACGTTGCCGTCAATCTCTACAGCATCGGGCGATGCGCCCAGCCCCAGCACCTGCGTGTAGAAGCCGACGGGCACATCGACGTGATACGTACCGGGCAGAAACAGGAATGCGTAGCGCGCCGGACCGAACTCGCTGTGCTGCTCAACGGAATACACCTTGTCGATCCGCTGTTGAATCTGTGCAGCGGGCATGGAGGGATCGAAGACGAGCACGTTTGGGCCCAGGTCCGGACTGGGTGCGGCCGCATGGGCTGCAATGCTCGCGGCGCAGGCGAGCCCGACGAGCGCGATTCCGGCGCGCGCGAAAGCTGTTTCACATTTACCAGACATAGGTTCCTGCCGATTCGGAGGGCATCGTGGTTTTGACAAACTTCCCGTGATACTCGATCTGAAAATCTTTGGGGAAATTCCCGGTATTCGCGACTACCAACACTATTTTTCCTTCAGGGGTGAGGAAAGCGACAGTCGAAAGCTGCTCGAGTTCGTTCGATCCGATGCGAACGGAGCCGGGACGTACAAATTTGGAGAAGTGCTCCGCCGCGTAGTAGGCCACGTTGAGCGTTGCCTTGTCTCCATCGAGCGTGATGGCGCCAAAGCAGCCGGTGCATCCGCCGTTGTTGGTATGCGGGCCGGCGTGCGGGTCGGCGGCCAGGTTCCACAGCAGCACATTGCGGCCCCAGTTGCGCGTGGCGCCGATCAGCACGCGGCTGACCGCCTCGGCGATGCCGATGGTAGCAGAGCCGGGCCGCTCGCTGACCGACTGCTCGGTCAGATAGAGATTCTTGTTGGGATACTGGTTATGCACGTCGGTGAGCGTGCTGCTGTCGCCGCCATAGAGATGAAACGCGGTTCCAATCGCATATTTGCCGGCGACGGGGTCAGCGAGAATCGACAGCGGATAGGAGGGAACGTCGGGATTGTGGTCGTATAACTGGATCTCGGTTTTGATTCCCGCCGCTTCGAAAGCGGGTCCGAGATACTTGCCGACGAAGGCATCTTCTTCGGATGCGAAGACCACCATGCTGGGCGTGTTCTTCGGGTTGAGCGGCTCATTCTCTACCGTGATGGCGGTGATGGGAATGCCTTCGGCGCTCATGCCTTCGATGTATTTCACCAGATACTGCGCGTAGGCCCCGTAATCTTCGGGCTTCAGCTCGCCGCCTCTCACGTCGTCGTTGGTCTTCATCCACGCGGGCGCGGACCAGGGCGAGCCGAGAATTCTGATCTTCGGATCGATAGCGAGAATTTCCTTGAGGACCGGGATCACCTCGGCGCGGTCGGGCGCGAGGCTGAAGTTCTTGAGTTCGGGGTCCGTCTGGCCGGCCGGCATGTCGTCGTAGGAGTAGACGTGGTCATTCATATCGGAGGAGCCGATGCTGACCCGGATATAACTGGCTCCGATGCCGTCGCCCTCCGGCGAAAAGATCTGCCTCAGCAGCGCAGTTCTCTTTTCCTGAGACATGCGCATCAGCAGTTGCGCGCTGCCGCCGGTGACGGCAAAGCCGAAACCCTCGATGGGCTGGAACTGCTGCATGTCGTTCACGGCGACTGTGGGGAGCGCTTCGGTGGAATCGGAGAAATGGAGCGGAGCTGGCTGCAGGGCGGCGAGCGAGGATCGATCGACGGTGGTGAGCCAGAGCTGCGCATCGGGCACAGATTGGGCCGAAGATGCGCTAGGAAGACAGATGAAGGCTGTGAACAACCAAGCAAGAACAAGTCTCGAATACATGATAAACCTCATCGGAGTGCGGGTTGAAGCGCCCGGAAGTTGGAGCGGGCTCTCTTTGGGCAATTGAAGACAATCGATTGTTACCAAGAGAAAACTGCATCGGAACCCGAACCGCCAACGATGAGAGCAGAGAGCGGCATTGCTTGTCAAGGCCCGCGCCGGTGCCGGCGAGGACGCGGCGCGCGAAGATTTTTCCGATGAGGCCGGCGCTGGATTTACTTCCCGATGCAGAAGGTGGAGAAGATGAGATTGAGAATGTCGTCGGGGGTAGTCTGGCCGGTGAGTGAGTCGAGCGCCCAGAGCGCGCGGTAGAGATCCAGCAGGATCATCTCGTGCGGAATCGAGGTCGCATTTGCCCTGGCTGCATCGGCGAGCGCACCAAGCGCGGTGGACACTGCCTGGTGCTGGCGCAGGTTGGTCAGCAGGCCGGGCTCGGGTGCTGCGCCACCCGTGGCCAGCGCCAGAATGCGGTCGCGCAGCGCCTGGATGCCCTCACCGGTGAGGGCAGAGGTCTGGAGCGTGGGAATTTGTGCGAGCTCAGGCGACAGCGGCTGAGTTGCGGCCAGATCGCATTTGTTGATTGCGATGAGCGCGGGACGGTCTTCAACGGCTGCAAGCAGGCCGCGCTCTTCGTCGTTGAGCGGCTGCGTCGCGTCCAGGACGATGAGGAC
The DNA here is from genome assembly GCA_049677625.1 of Occallatibacter sp. GTDB lineage: Bacteria > Acidobacteriota > Terriglobia > Terriglobales > Acidobacteriaceae > Telmatobacter. The sequence continues at coordinate 8,152 of JBAUCP010000155.1, forward strand.
GAGCGCGGCGTCGGCGAGCGCTTCGCGGCTGCGGGCCACGCCAATCTGCTCGGCCTCTTCCAAATATCCGCGCGGGCCTTCGCGCAGGCCGGCGGTGTCCACCAGCTCGAGCGGAATGCCGGCGAGCGAGATGCGCTCCGTAACCAGGTCGCGCGTGGTGCCCGGCGTTGCGGTGACGATGGCGCGGTCGCGCTCGACGAGGCGATTGAAGAGTGAGCTTTTGCCGGCGTTGGGACGGCCCACGATGGCCAGCGTTAGGCCGTCATGCACAATGCGTCCGCATGCGAAGGAGGCTTCGAGCGCCGCAAGCGGCGGCGTGAGCTCGCCGATGCGGCGTGCAATCTCAGATTGTGGCGTCACGTCGATGTCGTCTTCGGCGAAGTCGATGCCGGCCTCAAGCAGTGCGATGAGCTCGACCAGCGACTGCTTGACGGGCGCGGCGCGGCGGCTCAGCGCGCCGCCCATCTGGCTGGCGGCCTGGCGCGCCTGCGTAAGCGTCTGCGCATCGATG
>JBAUCP010000156.1:0-5744 GCA_049677625.1 Occallatibacter sp.
TGTCAGGAGTTGATATTGCCGTTCAAGCGACTCGAGCGACTCACGTAGAGTCTTTCTGCGTTCCGTTGCGGCGTCCATCTCATTCAGCATTCCCTGAATGTGCGATGCGGGAAGCGGATTCTGCATCGCCTGGTTGCGCGCCTCCTGGGCTGCGGCAATCTCCGCGGTGAGGCGCTCGATCTCGCGGCGCACACGCGCCATTTCAAGCAGAATTTTCTGTAGGGCGAGTTCTTCGCGCTTTTCCACGCTTTCGCGAAAGCGAAGAACGGTTGCGAGTGCAAATCGAAACGCCATCTCAGCCAGGAACCTTCATCAGCCGTTCGGTGGCATCCGCAAAGCTGCAAAGCGTGTTAGGGGTTTGTTGCAGAAACTCATTCAGCGCCGGCAGAACTTCAATAGCGTTGTCCAGCGCTGGGTCAGATCCTTTCTGGTAAGCGCCAATGCGGATCAGGTCCTCAGAGCGCGCGTAAACAGCCAGCAGAAGCCGCAACGCTTTGGCCTTCGACAGGTGTTGTTCATTCACCACGTTTGGCATCAGCCGGCTCAGACTGTCGAGAATGGAGATGGGAGGATAATGGCTGCGCATCGCAAGATTTCTGTCCAGGACCACATGCCCGTCGAGAAGCGACCGCACCGTATCCACCACGGGATCCTGTTGATCGTCTCCCTCCATCAGTACTGTATAGAACGCGGTGATGCTGCCCTGCGAAAAATTGCCGGCCCGTTCCACAAGCCGCGCCAGCATATTCAGCACGGACGGTGTGTATCCCTTTGCTGTCGGCGGTTCGCCAGCAGCCAATCCAATTTCGCGCTGCGCCATGGCAAAGCGCGTGAGCGAGTCCACAATGAGCAGCTCGTTTCTTCCCAGGCTAGCGAAGTACTCGGCCACCGCGTTTGCAGAGAGGGCAGCGCGCAAGCGCAGCAGGGGCGATTGATCGGAGGTGGATACCATCACCACGGCGCGCCGCAGACCCTCCTCGCCCAACACCTCAAGAAACTCGCCCACCTCACGGCCGCGCTCGCCCACCAGCGCCAGAACCGTCATGTCCGCCGCGGTGCCGCGAGCCATCATGCCGATCAACGTGCTCTTTCCCACGCCGCTGCCGCCGAAGATGCCAATGCGCTGCCCGCGTCCGCAGGTCAGGAACCCGTCAATCGCGCGAATGCCGCAACTGAGCGGCTCGCGAATGGGAACGCGCTCCAGCGGCAGCGGAGCAGAGCCATCGATGAGCACCGAATGCGTGGCGCGATAATCGCCTCTGCCGTCCATCGGATTGCCCGCCGTATCCACAACGCGCCCCAGCAGGCCGGGCCCCACGCGCACTGAAGGCCGCGCGCCCCAGGTCTCAATCTGGTCGCCGAATCGCACGCCGCGCACCGGATCGGCGGTCATTGAGAGCATTGTCGATCCGCGAAAGCCGATGATCTCGCCGGCGTAGCTTCGCCCCGTTGAATCCTTGATTTCGCATGACTCGCCTACAAAACAGAACGGGCCGTCGGATTCAACCAGGTTGCCGACCACCTGGTTGATACGGCCCTTCCACCGCAGCGTCGAGCCCGACTCGAGATAGTGATTGTAAGGAGCGAGGATCGCGCGCATCATCGTGCGGGCGGCCTCAGTGCGAGCAGGTCGAAGAATCCCTGTTCCACTTCTTTCAATTGTGTGTCGAGTCCGAAGTTTGCCGATCCAAGATGCGTTTCGAGAATGCAATCCTGTTCGCTGAGCTGCGGATCTTCCGCAACCTCTACCCGTATCAGGCTAGGGAATCCGGCAAAATACTGTTGCCACGCAGCGCTTCGCCCTGCGCCTACGCGCACCGTCACGCTCGAGTCTTCGCGCATCTTTTCCACGGCGATTCGCACCAGCGTCGCCACCAGCATCGGATCTACCTGGGCTTCACGATGCAGGATCTTTGCGGCGATCGACATGGACAACTGAACCACCTCTGCTTCCACCCGCGCAAAATACTCGTCTCGCTCTTTCGCGAACTCCTTAACGGCCGTGGCAACGGGCACCCGCGCGGCCACTACCTTCTGCTCGATCTCCTGGCGCAGCTTCTGCTCCACCTGCGCGATTGCATCCGCGCGCTCATGGCGGATTCTGGCGGCGAAATCCGCCTCGGACATCTCGATCTCCGCGCGGCGCTTGCCCCCGCGCCCGTTGCGGTGTTCGCTCTCGGCCAATCTCTCTTCCGCATCCAGCGGATCGCCGATATCGCGGTACTGCAAGGCAGCTATAGGTAATGGCGTCATGCCGCTGTATGGTGCGCTATAAGACATACTCGTCGTCTCCCTCGCTCTTCAACACTATTTTGCCTTCCGACTCAAGCTTGCGCGCGATCGCAACCACCTCAGCCTGGGCTTTTGCAACCTCTTTGCTGCGCACCGGACCCATCACTTCAGAGTCTTCTTTCATCATCTCCACGGCGCGCGACGACATGGTTCTGTAGAAATGGCTGCGCACGTCTTCGCTTGTTCCTTTAAGCGCAATCATCAGGGTCTTCTTGTCGAGCGAGCTCATCAGTTCGCGCATCTCCTGCTCGGGAACTTCGAGAAAGTTGTCGAATGTAAACATCAAATCCCGGATGCTGATGGCCAGTTTCGGCTCTTCCCGCTCAATGTTGTCGAGTATTTCGCGGGCTGTGACCGGATCGAGCCGGTTCATCAGCTCGGCAATGTTTCTGGAGCCGTTTCCGGATTTCCTGGTCTGATCGCCCGCTGACCGGAGCCGCCGATTCAGCACCGTGGATACCTTCGCCGCAATTTCGGGCGAGAAGTTGCCAAGATTCGCAAGGCGTCTCACGCAATCCGCACGCACCTCCGGCTCCAGTTTCATCAGCAGCGCCGAGGCCTGTTTTGCATCCAGATGGCCGAGAACCAGCGCCTTGGTTTGTGAGTTCTCGCCTACGAGAAATCTTGCCAACTGCTGCGGGTCTGCCTTCTTCAGAGTTTCGAGCCGCAAAGACTTCGCTTCATCCGACTGGGTAAGCCGGTCAACCATGTTGCGCGCGCCGTTCTCGCCGAAGGCCTTCACCAGCAGACGCACCGCGACGTCCTGCCCGCCCATGGCGGCAAATTCCTGGACGGTTATCATCTCCTGGTACTCTTCGAGCACCTGCAGCGTGGCTTCCATCGGAATCTGCCCCATGTGCACCACCTCTTCGGTGATCCGCTCCAGGTCTTCGTCAGGCAGATTGCGCAGGATGGGCGCGGCCGCATCTTCTCCAAGCACGGAGAGAAGGATGGCTGCCTTGCGCGTTCCGCTCAGAGCAATGCGTTCGGTGGTGCTCATGAGGGCTCCTCATGCAGCCAGGCTTGTACTGCGCGTGCGGTGTGCAGCGGCTTCTGGCGTATCATCTCTGCGGCCTGCTCTTTCAGTTGATTTGCGCGCACAGCTCCCTGGTTGGGCTCGGTTGCCGGCATTGGCAGGGCTTCCACGCGCGTGGATGGAAGCATCGGTTCCGCGCCTGCGGGCGCCGCTGTTGCCGTAAACACGTGCCGTTGCACCGGCCGGATGACGAACAGATAAGCCAGAATGAAGAGCATCAGCAGCGAAACCGGCCGGAAGATCGTGGAGTAGTCCGACACTGTCTTCTGCACCTGGTTGGCCCAGGTTGCCGAGGGAGCGTCCATCTCTGCGGCGTCGGCATCGAAGGGAAGATTCTCAACGCTGATGCTGTCGCCGCGCTTGTCATCGAAGCCGATGGCAGCCTCAGCGAGCTGCTTGATCTGGTTCAGCTCTTCCGCCGATCTTTTCTTCCGGGTAAAGGTCACTTTGCCCTTCTGCACGGTTCTCACCATTGCATCGTCTACCAGAATGGCCGCGGTGATTCGTGCAACCCTGCCTGCCGGAGTGACCGTATGCACCACTGTTTTGTTCACGCCGTATTGCGCATTCTCAGTCTTCGAGCTCTGCGTGAGCGGCGGGCTCGCCGGCTTCTGCGGTTGTACCTTGGGAATGTTGCTCGCAGTCCCCGGCACTCCCGCTGGAACCGGACTTCCGCCCGAAATATCCTCCGACTTTTGATCGCTTAGCAAGGCGCTCACCGTAGGATCGTACTTTTCCTGGCTCTCGTCCATAGTGCCTTGGTCGTAGTCCACATTCACGCTGGCGCGAATCTTGCCCGCACCCACGATTGGCTCCAGCGTATTGATCAGGCGGGTACTCAGATCGGCATCCGCGCCCCCGGCGACCGTCTCATCCGAGGCGAGGCCCAGCGAGCGGTCAGAGTCCGCATCCACGATCGACACATCTTCAGGCTTCAACTGGTCCACCGCGCCTGCCACCAGCCGCGAGATGGCGAGCGCCGCATCTTTTGACAGCGTGCCGCGGCGCAGCTTCAGAACGACGGAAGCCTTTGCTCCGCGTTCGCGGTCAAGAAAGACCGAATCCGTAGGCATGACCAGATGAACGCGCGCGCTCTCCACGTCAGACAGGGTCTCGATCGATCGCTCTAGTTCACCCTCCATCGCGCGCTGATAGGTGACCTTCTCGTCAAACTCGGTTTGTCCCCACGACATCTTGTCGAACAGCTCGAACCCCATGCGCCCGCTGTGCGGACCGCCGTCCGATGCGCTCTGCATGCGCGCCGCATCCAGCTTGTCCGCAGGAACGCTGATGGACTTGCCGTCCGCGCTGGTCTGGTGGGGAATGCCCGCCTCATCCAGCTTCGCGCTCAGCGTCTGTGCATCGGCCGGCTCAAGCCCCGTGTAGAGCGTCTTGTAGTCCGGCGTGCCGATCAGCTTGACAAACAGCAGCAGCACCAGCGCCGTAGCTCCAACTCCGCCCAGTAGAAACGCTCTCTGGCGTGCGTTGCGGCTTGCCCAGAACTGTATCAGTTGATCGCCTGTGTTTTTATTTCCAGCCATTGGGGTTCAATCCTAGAACTGCATTTTTTCGATATCTTGATATGCGCTTACGATCTTGTTGCGGACCTGCATCATCAGTTGGAAAGAGACGTCGGCCTTCTCCACGGCAATCATCACCTGGTTCACGTCGCCGCTTCCGTTTTGCATAAGACTCGTCGCCTGCGTCGCTGCATTGTCATGCAGCGAGTTCACCGTGTTCACGGCGTCTTTCAGAACGTCGGAGAAGCTTGCACTGCCCTGATCGCCGCCTAGATCGGCACCCAGGTCAGCCCCCGTCGTGTTCGGCACATATACGTTAGGAATATTACCCAGATTGATAGTGTTCATCGTCGCGCTCTCCGCTATGTAGTCTTCAGGATGTCGATCGATTCCTGGATCATCTGCTTGGCTGAGTTGATCGCCGTGGCATTCAGTTGGTACGCGCGCGTGGCGCTCATCAGGTCAACCATCTCGGTGATCGGGTTAATGGCGGGATACTCCACGTATCCATCCTTGTCAGCATCCGGACTTCCCGGCTCGTACCGCCTCAGCGGCGGGGTCTTGTCGTCGACTACGTCCGTCAGCTGCACCGAACCCGCGGGCGCGCCGCCGGGACCACCGAGACGGTTGAAGACCGTCTGAAACGGAGAAGAATTCGTGGTGCTGAAGACCACTTCTTTGCGAACATAAGGGCCGCCGGTGTCGGTGTGCGTGGTCTCAGCGTTGGCGAGGTTGGCGGATGTAACCTCTGCGCGCTGCCTTTCCGCAGACAGTGCCGACGCGCTGATGCTCATCATTTCGAAGATTCCCATGATCGGTTTCCCTCCTAATCCTTGATCGCTGAAAGCAGCTCGTGAAACTCTTCCTTGATCAGTTGCACGCCCATCTGGTACTGA
>JBAUCP010000157.1:0-3263 GCA_049677625.1 Occallatibacter sp.
GGCAGGTGGCCCACTCACCGATCCAGCCACCCGCCTGAGCTTCGCAAACAGGGAAGTCTGTGCCCCATTCATCGCGGCTTTATCGCGATGAGTGGGCCGCGGGTTCTTGCTGTCCACTCCGACTCGATTTCAACGACTCCTCGAATTCCTGTAGCGTAGTGGTTGAAGCTGCTCCATCGGTACTGCTCGGGCGATGCGACCAGTCCCCTTTTTACAGGGTTTCGGTGGATATACCGGATCACTTCGGACCGGGCTGATTCGCCATGGATGTTCGCGTCAAAATAACGGTCTTGCCAGAACTGCCGGCGATCGCCTCGCAGTTTGCGTGAAGTGATCTGCTTGAGCGCCTTGAGAAACTGCGCCACCAGGATCAGCGGCGGCTCGTTGATCAGCAAGTGGATATGTTCAGGCATCAGGACATAAGCGTAGACCCTGGCTTGGTGACGTGCGCGGGTCTGTTCGAGAACGAACTCAAACGTTTCCTTGGTTGCCGGCGCTTCAAGGAACGGAAGACGGTGGAAGCAACTGAACGTAATGAAGTGAAGGGCTTCGGCTTTCTGGAACCGCTTCAGGCCGCATGGCATGGTGCTATCGTAACTCCGCTGGGACCAAGCCCCAAGGACCCGCTCATCGCGATAAGGCCGCGATGAACGGGGCACAGATCCCGATACCAGGATGAGTGGGCCACCTGCCCTGCATTCGAATCCACATTTGCACAAGATAACCCCGCCGTCACGCAAAATGGATTCAGAGAAGGAGAACGGCTTGCGGGCATGCCGATCTCAAAAAAAATCACGGACTCGACTGTCAAACTGTACAGTCAAAAACGAAGATACAACGAATCAGCAACTTACCACCTCAGACCGTACAGTTTCACAGTTTCTGTCAAACTGTGAGACTGTGCAGTCCATTCCGGCCGGGTGCCCCAGGTCCGGATTTTCGGACCTGGGATAACACGAATCCGTATTATCTTCCACGCACGGCTGAACGCCCTTTGCGCATTAATTCCAGAATTTCGCTACTCTAAAACCATCGAGACGATCACCCCTCCGTCCCTAAGTGCAATCGGCAGAGGAATCTGCGGCTAACTCCTTTCCTTTGAGGATTTTGGCGCAACACTCCGCCCGCAAGTTGCAGAAAACAGAGAACTTCCTCCCAGATTCCGGGGTGGGGGGTCCCCAAGGATAGGTACCGCCATGTTCATTGAATGGCGGGCGCGTCGCCCAGGTCTCGCCGTTAAACCTGGGATCGTAAAGTCCTTGCTGTGTACGGCCCATCACAGTATCTTCTTCCCAAACGCCGAGCAGGCGAGCTCGACGGCCAAATCGGCGGTGCGGTTGTGCTCGTCGATCACCGGGTTCACTTCGACCATCTCGAAGCTGAGCAGGCGGCCGTGGTCGGCGAGGATCTCCATGGCCAAGTGCGCTTCGCGATAGGTGGCGCCGCCGCGGACGGGCGTGCCCACGCCGGGCGCGTCTTCGGGGTCGATCCAGTCCAGATCGAGCGAGACGTGATAACCGGCCGTCCCGCTGCCGGCGGCGCGCAGCGCTTCTTCCATCACCGTTCTCATGCCGCGCTCGTCGATGTCGCGCATCGTATAGACCTCGGCCATGCCGGCGCGGCGGATGTTTTCGCGCTCGGCCGCATCGATGTCGCGCACGCCGATGAGCACGGTGTTCTCCGGCGCAATCTTGGGCGCGTAGCCAAAGAGATTGGACAGCGGTTCCGGCCCCAGGCCGAGAAGCGCGGCCAGCGGCATGCCGTGCACGTTGCCGGAGGGCGAGGTCTCCGGCGTGTTGATGTCGGAGTGCGCGTCGATCCAGAGGACGCCGATCTTCTGGCCGCGGCGGCGATAGAACTCGGCCACGCCGGAGACCGAGCCCGCGGCGATGGAGTGGTCGCCGCCCAGGACCAGCGGCGTCTCACCCGCTTCGAGCGCGGCGATCACAGCCTCGGCGGTGCGGGCGCAGGTTTCGGCAATCTCGCTCAGATAGTGCGCGTTCCGGTCGCCCGAGGCGCGGGTTTCCGCCACCTCCACGCGGATGTTGCCTCCGTCCGTGACATGGTGGCCAAGCGCCTCAAGCCGCGCCTCGAGCCCGGCCACGCGCATGGCGGAGGGGCCCATGTCCACGCCGCGCCGGCTGGCTCCCATATCGAGCGGAACGCCGAGAATCCGGATGGTGCGCGCCGGGCGCGGACTGCGCGGCGCAAGCAATGAAGAAGTTGCGGCGATTTCGTCCTGTCTCGACATAAGGCACGGCCCTCGATCCATTGCCCTGCGCGGTTCGGGGTAGATTACTCTGCCCAAAATGGTTATTCAATCGGACTTCACGTAATAGTAAGATGGAAGCGACCCGAATCTCAGCAAATTCGCAGCACGGAACGGCTTTCCCATCTCCGCTTGCCGCCCCGGTTCGATCTTGGAGCAGCAGCTCGGACGAGATTTCGGGGTCCGGAAAGGCTTAATGGGTAAGACCGGATCGTTCGCGATGAAGAGATTTCTTACGACGGCCTTGTTCATCCTGGGCTTTGCCCCGATGTTGCCGGCCGCGCCCGCGCCTTTGACCACGCTGCATGCTGTCAAGCTGCTCACCAATGCTGAGGCAGCCAGCGGCCTGCCGGTCGCGTTCGAGGCAACGGTCACTTATTTCCGCGGATACCAGCATGAGCTCTTTGTGCAGGATGGCCAGGACGCCGTCTATGTGCAGGCCACAACCAGTGCTGCGCTTGTTCCCGGCGACCGAGTGCTGGTGAAGGGCGCCACGCAGGCAAGCTTTCGGCCCATTGTGTTGAGCAGCGACATCACGCTGCTCCATCATGGCGATCTTCCCAAGCCGGCGCCAGCCACGTTTGACGGGCTGATTCAATCCCAGTACGACGCGATGCTGGTCACCCTGCACGGCGAGATCCGCGCGGCCGACATCAACCAGTCTCCAACCGTGGGCTGGCGCAGCACCACGCTGCGCATACTCACTGACGGCGGGTTCATTGACGCCTATCTCGACAACAGCGATGCGAGCGTGCTTCCTGGCCTGCTGGACGCCGAGGTCGAGATCACCTGCGTGGCCGGCGGCCGGTTCGATGGCAAGATGCAGATGGTCGGGGTCCTTCTGCACATCGCGAGCATCAACGACATCAAGATTCTCAAGCCGGCAGCCGCCAGCCTGTGGAGCATGCCGGTTACGCCCATGAACGAGGTGCTGAAGACTTACCATGTTCAGAACCTCACCGGGCGGGTGCGTGTTCACGGAACGGTTACCTAC
>JBAUCP010000158.1:0-1907 GCA_049677625.1 Occallatibacter sp.
GTTGGATGCCATCGGCAACACATAGATGCCATCGAAAAGCGTACGATTTTCCAATACGCAACCACAGGCAAGCATTTCCCCGAGCCCGCGCGGGGCCGCCTTCCGTAATTCAGGCCGCACAGCCAAGATTGCCTTGGCTTCGGCAGCAAAATAAAAACCATCTTCACACTCGTGATAGTAAATTCGATGCATGCCATAGCGATCGTTGAAGAGAACTGCATTGGCATATCTCCGGTCCACCACCAATCCATGGAATCGACCATTCAATTTTGCCAGAAACTTAGGATCCTCTTCGTAGCGATGCACCAGATACCCAGGCCCCTGCAGGTCAAGGTTATGGCCACGCTCTTTGAGTTGGCTTGCGATTCCAGGTTCGGGGAAATCTTCTCCGGAAAAGAAAAGAACTACGTCACCCTGTTCATTCAAGAGTGGCATTTTTTCTGTGAATGAACCTTTCCGCTCGACCGATCCAACGTATACTCCGAGAGTCTCATCAGTCCATGTGCTGGACTGATAGAAGGACTCATGCAGCATTGAGGCAATCATTACACGTAATTCCCGCTCAGCTCGGTCGCGGGGCATTCTGGTAATGAGTCCAACGATTCCCGGCATATATTCCCCTTAAGGTACTGCCCTACAGGCTACTGCATCTCCTCGATGCTTTTAAGCCGGCGATTGTATAGCATATTTCGAACCTCACGAACTCTGCCCACTAGAGCCTCTGGGAAGCGATCAAGAATGCGACGGTGGAGGCCAAGGCGCAAAGCGGCTGATCCAAGCTTGGTAAGCGGGACGTAATAGCGAGGTATGTTGATGCGTTGGAACCCGTTGATCTCTTTAAAATGGCTTATGCTGTCAGGCTTCTTATTGCCATAGGAGAAGCTTTGATAAACCAGAAATTTGATATGACGTTCAGCACAAAATTGCACTGACCGTGCGATCAATGCATTCGTGGGCGCTTTGTCACGATACCGCATCATTGAGACAATGTTCATCAAGTTGGCCTGAGTGCCAGTTCTGTCCCACATCAATTTGACGAAACCAATAAGTTCTTCATTTAGGAAGGCTCCGATGAAGCTGCTGCTGTCAAGGAAGGTTGCTTCTTCCTTGTATACGGTTTCGATGTCCTTTCCATAGTGGCGGAATCGACGTCCCTGACGGACGGGGCACTCGTTATACACCCCCCAGATACCCCCTACAAGCGCGTCGCTGAATGGCACCTCTCGAAGGATTACACCTTTCTTCTCCGCCTGCCGAGCTCGGTTCCGGGGATAAGACCTAATTTGATTGTTCCACCAGTAATCGAAAGTCGATACAGGCAGAGCTGCAAAATTGTCCCACTCTATCGGATAGTCGTGCCTGGGGACCGGGTCTTTCAATCCCTGCGTGAAAGTAAATAGATCGATCCGCGGCCCCGCCTGGCGAAGCTGTTCTACCAGTGGCTTCGGATTGTCTATAAAGTCATAGCCGTCCGCCGCGAGGCGAGCCGTCCGCAACAACTGACCGCTATACTCAATTTCTGTGCCGCAGATCAGCATGGAACTCCTCTCGAAAATTGAACTTCAACGAATTACGCGTTACGCTTAGCAAAGCAAAGCATAGGGCCAGACCTCTAACGCCAGGCAGTGGAGTGTAACTACGTGCCTGCGAGGTCGCCTTCTGAAGGCCATCTCAACAACACTTTAATTACGCAATGTAATTTCATACACTTTTTAGATCTACGATTTCCGACTACTGATCTGTCCCGGACAAGGCAGTCAGAAGTGCTTGAAAATGCCGGCCTGTCACACATGTTTTAGGTTGCCGAACTGCAACGACCGTATCCGGCGGTGGCCAGAGCGGATAAGTTGCCGCAATTGCCGCCAGGCCGTTCTTAACGCGTCACTGCTCTCCACACAGGCTTGTGT
>JBAUCP010000159.1:0-3192 GCA_049677625.1 Occallatibacter sp.
GGAATCCGAAGACGCCGATGCCACCGAAAACGGCTGCACGCCGCTCTTCCGCGCTCCGTTCTTCGATCCTGAAACCGGCGAACGCGTAGGAGACGACGACCCGATGCCCCTCCACGCGCCGAACAACGCCCCGCTCCACTGGAACTACGACCGTCCGCAATCGGTGGGCCGCGTGCGCGCCTTCTACGGCAACGTCGGCATGTTCATCCGCGCCCTGGCCTACATCCTGGCCAACGGTCCTGATGGTCTAAGACAGACCACCGAAGACGCCGTGCTCAACGCCAACTACATCCGCAAAAAGCTCGAAGACCTCTACGAGCTGCCCTACGACACGCCCTCCATGCACGAGGTTGTCTTCAGCGACAAGCGCCAGGCAGCCAAGGGCGTGAAAACCGGCGACATCGCCAAGCGCCTCATCGACTACGGCTTCCATCCCTACACCGTCAGCTTCCCGCTCATCGTCCACGGCGCGCTCATGATCGAGCCCACCGAGAGCGAATCGCTCGAAGAGCTCGATCTCTTCATCGCGGCCATGCGCTCCATCGCCCGCGAAGTCGAGGAGACGCCGGAGCTGGTGAAGACCGCGCCCCACTCCACCCGCGTCTCGCGCCTCGACGAAGTCCAGGCTGCAAGAAAACCGATCCTGCGCTGGAAGCCGGCGGAAAACACGCAAGGCTGAGTTCGTGCTCTCCCACCCTTGCGATACAAAGCTGTTCATCGCGCCTGAGGTGGGAAAGCACGAACCCAATCCAGCCGACGAAAACCCTGACCCCTGAAACCTGATCCCTGGCCCCTGTTCGCCCGTCTAACAAACGTGATGCGTATTTCAGCCTTTCTTGCCTTTGCGGCTTTGCTTGCCTTCGTTCCTTCGCCGGCTGCCCCGGCTCAATCTGCCAGCTTTGAGGTTGCGCAGAATGGGCATGCGGTGGGCACGGCTTCCTTCCAGTTCACGGCTACGCCCGAGGGGTACGACTCGTCCTCGCTGGTGCGGGTGGCGATGCAGGGGCTGGACTACGATCTGTCGAAGACGGAACGGCTCTCGCAGGCGAACGAGCTCAAGCATGTGTTGTTGAGCGCTACGGTCAACGGGTCGGCGGTGACGGTGGTGGGCAAGCCGGACTCGGCGCAGATTCTCCTGAATATTTCAGCCAACGGGAAGAGCTCGACGGCGCGGCTGGCGGCGCATGAGGGCGCGGTGTTCCTGCCGGACTTCGACCCTGGCGCGCTGGAGACGCTGCTGGCGCTCGGCGTTGAGCGGAACAACCGCGACCTGTGGGCGATTCTGCCCAAGAACTCGGGATCGATTGAGCCGGTCGAACTGGCTACCTATGCCGACCAGCAGGGAACGCTGGATGGCAAGCCGATTACCGTACACCACCTGGTGGCGACCATCGCAGGCGCGGCGACGGACCTGTTCTCAGGCCCGGAGAACCAGCTTTTGCAGGCAGAGCTGCCGCAGGAGGGGTTCGCGCTGGTGCGGAAGGGGTTTGTGCTGACGCCGCCGGCCAAGCCGATTGCGCCGGGGGAGTAGAGCGGCTTGCTCAATGGGTGGTGTTGGGGAGTTCGGGCTGCTTCACGGAAGTTGCCTAAGATCGGGGTTCGCGTGCATCGTGGGGTAACTTCTGGATTGCCGGTCAACCATCCGGAACTCGGGAATTTGCCTTTGAGACACTCCAGGATGCACCAACAAAGGCAATTGAGCCTCCGCCTCCGTTCTTATGGAAATCGAATTGTTCGTGAATTCTTCCCGATCGACGGGGTCGATTAATGGTGCTGGTTGTGGCTTTGCTGCCAGTCCCGGTATTCCTTCTGCTCATCCGCATTGCGCTTTTCCAGATCCACATGCTGCCGTTGAGTTTCATGTTCCCATTGCGTGTAATCCGATGGTTCCTGCTGATTGTTCTCAGTTGTGGTTTGAGTTTTGCAGCCGGTCATCAGCACCGGACAAGCGAGAATCGCCACCAGCAAGGATAGGGAAAGGTTCTTCAACCAAAACCGCATATTCGTTGTACCTCAGCTGATAAAGATGCTCGCACACACGTCGCGGTGGTCCGGCCTTTCTCAAAAGGCGGGCGCCGCTGCGGGAAATCACTACAGAAAACGGTCCAGGGTATAGACAAGTGGCGCCGGCGTTTGCTTCCGGAAACCTGACGCGATGCTTTTTGGGGGAGACGAATCCAGGAAAGCCTGTAACGAGCGGAAAATACTGCCGTTATTCAGATTCTCGTTCTCCTGCATGCATTGGCTGTCAAATTCTGGCTGGAGTGAATTCTGCCACTCGATAGAGTGAATCGCTGCTACCAATTCGGTAGCGGCGCCCAGCACGGCCTCCGTGTTACCAAGCGTATTGGGTATTCGCCCAACCGGTATTGACTCTTTCGTTATCTCCGGTTGGCCGGTGATTCGCCCGGAATGGGAGTGTTAAGTGATCGCGATTCCACGCGCTGCGCCAGGACGTGCTGCAATATGGGGTAAGCGTAACGGAATTGCGGGATTTGGTAAGTTGGAAACGAAGACCTGAAAAGTTCTTGCGCCGCCTAGGGCGACGGGCTTTTATCAGCGGGCAGGATTCTCGCAGTCGATTGAAACAGCCTGTAGTGGGAATACGTGTGAAACTCTTCCCCGGCTTGGTATGCCGTCTGCCATTGGGTTTCGACGTCAGTCGGTACCCAAAACGTTAAATTGAGCGTGCGTATCTTCACCGCGCCATATTCAACGATCGAGCGAAATTGATTGAGTTGAATGCCGAGCAGAGGAGTCAACAGATCTGTCTGCATGCGCACAATTTGGAATGTCGATTGGTCTATCCAGGCTACCCCTTGCATCGGGGTCGAGCAACGGCCACTGCTGGATTCAATGACGACGCCTAGACCTTCCTGCTCTGGAGTCGGAGCAAATGCCAACACATAGGTTTCGCGATTGTCGATCTTCTGCTCTCCAACGTAGCGAAAGCGGGTCTCCTCAAGATTGTCCGGCAAAAAAAAGAGCCACGTTGTCGCGAAGCCGACACTGAACGGTCTCTGGGCATTGTGAGCGGAGTCGTCAACCGGCTGGTCATGCGCATCCGTCCTGAACTCGTCGAACGCGTCGCCCCCACCCGGCGTTTGTTTGTGTACGATGCTGTACGTGTAAATGCGCGTTTTGAAATGGGCAATCGGGATCTCCTGTTGGGCGGGCGCATCCCATACTCCC
>JBAUCP010000160.1:0-6124 GCA_049677625.1 Occallatibacter sp.
GACGTGTACAGCACCTGGTGGGCACTGCGCCACCAGGTGCCGGCGGGCCTGAATCTGGCGCTCTCCGGCTATCCCTACTGGACCACGGATATCGGCGGGTACCATCTGCCCTACCCCAGCGCGGCCAGCGAGCCGGCTTACCAGGAGCTCTATGCGCGCTGGTTCGAGTACGGAGCGTTTTGTCCCATGTTCCGCACGCACGGACACCGCGACCACAACGAGATGTGGACGTATGGCCAGGTCTTTCCCACGCTGCTGGCGGTCGACCGGCTGCGCTACCGGCTGCTGCCGTATGTCTACTCGCAGGCCTGGAAGGTCACGAGCGAGGACTACACCATCCAGCGGCCGCTGGTGATGGACTTCCGCGAGGACCCGGCGACGTGGGAGATCGGCGACCAGTTCCTCTTTGGTCCGGCAATTCTGGTGAGCCCGGTGCTGGCCGAGCATGCGACGTCGCGCGCGGTGTATCTGCCCGCTGGCGCGGCGTGGTATGACTTCTGGACCGGCGAGCGGACGAATGGCGGAACCACGATTACCGCTTCAGCGCCGCTCGACCGCATTCCGCTCGATATACGGGCCGGATCGATTCTGCCCATGGGGCCGGTGATCGAGTACGCGGGCCAGGCCAGCGATCCCATCGAGCTGCGCGTGTATCCGGGCGCCGACGCCGATTTCAATCTGTATGAAGACGAAGGAGACAGCCATCGCTACGAGAACGGCGCGCACTCCATCATTCCGATGCACTGGGACGATGCGGCGCGGACGCTTACGATCGGCGCGCGGCAGGGAAGTTATCCCGGCATGGCTGCGGGGCATCTCTTCGATGTGGTGATTGTGGGCGCGGGGCACGGGGTTGGCGGCGATGCAACGGCAACGCCGGATAAGACGGTTCGGTATTCGGGGACGGAGACGCAGGAGAAGTTTTAAGACGGAGTGTCTGTTCGGGACGGTTTTGGATGGGCTGGCGGCGTGGACGCCGCCAGTACGGCCGGCCGGGAGGCCGGTGCTACATTTACTGGCCGTCCTGCTTGAGGATCTGCTCGGCGAAGTAATTGCGGACTTTGGCGTCGTCCTGGAGCATTTCAAAGTAGGCGTTCTGCAGGAGCTGCTTCTGGCTCTCGTGCAGGGTCTGGTGAATGGTCTGCTGTATGTTGGGGTCGTTCAGCTCGCGCTGGCCGGCGGGCTCGCGCGCAATCAGCTTGTAGACCGCATAGTATGCGACCTTATGGCTGGGGCCGGCGCTGTCATACACAGGCAGCACGTCAGTGATCTGATCGGGCTTGAGTTTGCTGATTGCGTCAAAGACCTCAGGCTCGGTGTGCAAGTCAGACTCGGCGATAAAGCCCATATCTCCGCCGTTGGAAGCGGTCTTCGGGTCTTCGGAGAAGTTCATCGCCAGCGAGCCGAAGTCATCGCCGCTCTCGAGACGATTGTGCAGCGTCTCGATCTTCTTCCTGGCATCGGCGTCGCCTGAGGCCTTGTTGTTCTGCAGATTGCCGGTCTGTTGCGCGGGCGCCGTGGTCACCACGATCTGCGCCAGGTGATACTGCGGCTCGACCACGTTGAAGTCCGACTTGTGCTGGGCGTAGAAGCTGGCGATCTGCGCGTCGGTAATGTTGATCTTGGACTCGATCTCCTTGTTGATCAGCTTATCCTTGGTGAGCGAGCGGCGGATGTCGCGCTTGACGTCGTCCAGCGTGACATTGAGCGCCTTGAGATGTTTGTCGAACTCCTCCTGCGTGTAAGGCGCCTTGTATTCGGTGAGCTTGGCATTCACGTCGTCGTCGGTGGCGGCGAGGTTGAGCTTGGCGGCGCGCTGCTGCAGGATCTCGTCGTCGATCATGCCGTGCAGAATCTGCAGGCGGCGGATGTTGGCTTCAACAGGAGACAGCGCCTGCTGGTTGTTGGCCAGGCTGGCCTGGTAATAGCGCTCCAGGTCCGCGCGCAGAATCTCTTTGCCGTTGACGGTGGCCACCACGTCAGCCGAAGGCGAGCGATGGCAGCCGGAGATGCCAGGCAACAGGGCGGCGCCGAGGAGAATGAGGGCTGGCAAATGGAGATGCGCCCAATGAGAACGTGCCCTGAAAATCGAATTGACTTGCAACGTGGTTACTCCCTGTGGAACCGTACCTTGGTTCAGGCAATCGCCATTTCGGCAATCAAGGATAAATCGCGGCCCATGTGCGCGCAAAGCCCCGGCTACCTTATTTGCCTGCACTTAATTGCCGCTGCCGGCCGGGGCCGCTGCCGCCGGAGTTGCCGGAGCCTCAGGGGGCGGCGGCTGCTCGCCCTCGGCCTTCAATGCACGGTCGATCGCCGCCCAGAGCTGATCCTGCGGCACGGCGCCGTTCACGCGCTCGCCGTTCACATACAGCTCGGGCGTTCCTTCCAGGCCCAGATCTTCAGCTTCCTTGGCCGAGGCAAGCACCTGCGCCTGGTCCTGCTTGGCGATGCACGCGTCCAGGCGCGTCTCGTCGAGCTTGCCCATGGTTGCTTCCTGGCGGGCGATGCGATCGAGCGCCTCGTAGCTCTTCTGCAGGTTGCGGTCGTCGCCGGTGACCTCCTGCCCGTGCCCATGAATGTAGTCCACATAGTTCCAGTAGACCGTGCCGCTCTGCGCCGCCAGGCAGTTTGCATCAACGGATGCGTGAACGGCCCAGGGGTGCAGCTCGGCGATCGGATCGTCTTTGTAGATGAACCGCACCTTGTCGCCATAGTGCGCCATGGTGGCCGGGAACAGCTCCTGGTGCATGCGTGCGCAATAGGGGCACTCGAGATCGTCAAAGTTGATGACCGTGACCTTGGCCGAGGGATTGCCGCGGATGGGGCGTCCGGCAAGGTTAATGCTGTCACCGGGAGTCTTGGTCAGGTCCATGGTGGTGAAGTGAACGAGCTTGCTGCTGTCGTCGGAGATCAGGAAGTCGACCTCCTGCGTCTTGACGCCATGAGAGAGCGTGACGGGCACGGTCTCGTAGCCCGCAAACTGGCTCGGCTTGCGTGCGCCGATGCTCACGTTCACGTCATTGGGCAGCTCGAACTCGGAGCGAACCTGGAGCTCGATGCGCCGGTTCAGGGCGAGGTCGGAACTCGTGGATGTGCTGGTCTGGGCCTTGCAGCCTGCGGTGAGACCGAGCAGAAGCAGCCCGGCCAATAAACGAATACGCGGCAAAATGAAACCCTCTTAGGAAAAGGATACTCCAGCAGTCTGCATTTTCCTCCCCCTAATGGGATGGACGCGCGGCGGACGGAAAGGCAACCGATGCGGACCGGAGCGGTCGAGATCAGTAAAGCGGCGGCAGGGTGGGATCGTGGAAGACGGCGTGGGCGCGGCTGATATCGCCGACCGAGCCGAAGTTGGCCAGCGTGAAGCCGTAGAGCCATTCCTGCTCATTGCGGCCGGTGCCCTGGATGGTTCCGAGCTCGAATCGCCGGTAGCCCATGGAAAGCCCGCAGCAGTCCCAGTTGTAGACGGCCTGGATGCCGCCGTATTGCAGCTCTCCGGCCACAAAATCGTAACTGCCGTTGGCGGCAAAGTTGAGCCCCTTGCCGCTGGGCTTGCCGAACTCAAGAAACGGCTGCAGGACCTGGCTCTTGAGCGTGGGCGAGGCAGTGCCGGGGTTCTCCTCGACGGCATTGAGCATGGCGTGGCCCACGCCGATGGTGGTGCGGCCGAAGCTGTAGCCGGCGAAGAGATTGTCCGCGTCCATCTGCCCGCGCTTGGGGTCGTAATCCAGGTCCCACTGGATGCGCAGGTTGCTGATGGCGTCAAAGCGGAGGCGCGAGATGAGCGGTGAGATGTTGCGCGGGGAGGTGAGGAACGCGGCGCCGGTCAGGTCGAGCGGGGACTCGAAGATGTTGCGCCGGCCAGTGATGAGCGCACCGCCGAAGCGTGGATCGATGTAGAATTCCTGCGCGAGCTGCCAACTGGCCCACTCGCGGGGCTGGTCAGGGCACTGGCCGCCGGCGTCCTTGTCTTCTGGGGCACAGGCACTGGGGTGGAGCGGGCGAAGATAGAGGCGCTGGGTGAGCGAAAAGCCGGCCTGGTTGGTGTCAGTCACCGTGTCCGCGGTGTCAAAGCGCAGCACGTTCCGCGCCTGGGGGCCGATTCCGCCCACGTAGCGATAGGTGAGTTCGGGCTCGATGACGTGGCGCAGCTCGCGATTCCAGAAGGGTAGCTCGAAGTCGCGCTCGAGCGTGGGCGGACGGATGTCGACCGAGGCCTCGAGGTCGTGGCGGTTGAGCGGATCGTGGCTGACGGTGGGGATGCCGCCACTGGTGGAGATATGGGTTGGGTTCTGGCTGATGGTGTAGAAGGTCTCGCGCAGGCCGACTTCGGGAGCAAAGCTCCATCCCCCGGCGGAGAAGGGCAGAGAGAGATGCGGGTAAATATCCATGCGGCCCACGTTGCGCACGTGGAAGTCGGGCTCGGAGCGGTTGAGGTAGCTCAGCGACGATCCAAGGCCCCACATGAGCGGCGAAGCGCCGAGCGGCCGGTCGAGCACATCGTAGCGCACCGTGGGAAGATGCAGGATCTTGGCCTCGTCGCCGTTGGCCGTGCTGGCGAAGGTCTGGAAGCGGTCGAGCGAGACGGAAGGCATGAAGCCGTTGTGGTTATGGATGAGTCCTAGATCGCTCGAGACCTGGGAGCTGGTGGCCTGCGCGTAGTTGGGGTCGAAGATGAGCCGGTAGACATAGCTGGAGAGATACTCGACGGTGCCGGCGATGCGGGTGTCGGGAGACAGGTCTTTGCGGCCGGCGGCGATCACGTCTTCGCCGCCCTGGTTCACCAGCTCGGTTGTGCCGGAGCTGGTTTCCTGCTCGACTCCGCGGTCGAGCAGCGCATTCCAGCGCGCGATGAGATGGTCCTGGCCGGGGCCTTTGTAGCGGAAGTCGCCGTTCGGGGCCCAGCCGCGCTTGCTGTAGTACTCGGTGCCGACGATCATGTCCATGCTGCGGCTGATGGCCCAGTAAACCTGCTCGCCGAAGGTGTAGCCGCGGATGGAGGAGTTGCCGGCCACAGGCGTGAGCAGGCCGCTGGCGCGGCCGGTTTCGTCCTCGGGATGACGCAGATAGGGCAGGTAGAAGATGGGAATGCCCAGAAACTCGAAGCCTGCGTTGCGGGTGGATGCTTCGCCGTTGTCGAGCGCGATGGCGCGGGCGATGATGCGCCAGTCAGGATGCGGGAGCCGGCAGTTGGTGATCGACCCATCGACGATGCGGTAGCTGCCTTCGCCGGTCTGGAGCAGAACGCGGCCGGAAAACAGCAGCGGATTGGTGGTGGAGTAGACCACCGTGTGGCCGGTCCGGCGCACTCCCTGCGAGCCATTGACGTTGTAAAAGCGCGCCGTGTGCATGTTCAGGCGCATGTCGCCGTGCGAGGCGCTGATCAGCACGTCATTGGGGCCGCCGGCAAGCTGCAGATGGCCGTCAGCCTCGAGCTCCGATGTGGACTGGTGATAGACGATCTTGTCGGCGTGCAGAACAAAGTCGCGGTAATGGACGACGACATTGCCGCTGAGGGTCCACACATCGCCCACGCGGGTCTGGCTCTGGGCTTCCCACTCGATGGGCATGCCGGTGGAGGGCGTGGGCACAGGCTGGGCCAAAGGCACCATCTCCTGGCCGGGATCGTCAGGCAGTTGCGGCTGCGCCGCGCTCGGGTTCGCTGCCGGCTCGGCCGGGGTTAACCCGTTAGATAACCCTTGTCCTCCAACGTGAAGGCCATAGGCAGCGAGCAGCGTGATAATTACGAATGTACGAGGACGCATCCTGCAACTAGACCGGTCTAAGGCTCAGCATAGCAAAAGCCGGTCCTACCTGGATGGGACGCGCGCCGAGTGGCTCTGGCAGCAGACAAAAGTCGGGTCGATTCCGCCGGTCTCCGGATCACGTGCAATGCACGGGATGGGCAGCGCCCGCCTTCCTCCGCGAAAGCTCCACCTCACATTTTGTTGGAACAGCGCCCGCGTCCGTCCGGATTGACTTCCGGCCGGCGCGGGCCCGAACTGCGGCAGACCAGATCAGCAGACCGGATCAAGTGCCGCGCGGAAGGGATATACCAGCTTTGAGCACATCGGCCAGCCACGTGAATCTCTCGCCACTGTGGAAGCAGGAAGTGAACCGG
>JBAUCP010000161.1:0-3654 GCA_049677625.1 Occallatibacter sp.
CATTTCCCTGGCCGCTCAACCTGGCCGCGCTTCAGCAGGCTGCGTGTATCTTCCTGGGAGAACATGACTTCCGCAGCTTTGCCGCCAACGATCCAGATCTGGCCAGCCGCAGCTTCGAAGATTGCGATAAACCACACCAAGACGTGAAAGCGCCCACGGCGCCCTCGGTCCGCAACCTCTTCGCCTCCGAGTGGCAGGAGCGGCCAACGGCCGAAGGCAAGCTTCTGGTCTACCGCGTGCGTGGAAACGGATTCCTGCACCACATGGTCCGCAACCTGGTGGGCACCATGCTCGACGTGGGCCGCGGCCATCTCGCGGTCGACGAAATCCACCGGATTCTGGCCGAGCGCCGCCGCTCGGAGGCCGGTCCCACGGCGCCTGCGCGCGGCCTGTTCCTCCACTCCGTCGAGTATTGATAACTAAATTAAGACCATATTAAATCTTTATTTGGGACGAAAAAAGGACCGCGCAGGGTAGAATTGTAGAAGCAGGAGGTCTTTGTCATGCGCTACTCCACCCAGATCAAACCGATCAGCTACGTAAAAGCTCACGCCGCCGAACTGCTCGACCGTATCACCGAAGAACGCGAGCCCATCATCATCACCCAGAACGGCGAAGCCCGAGCTGTACTCGTGGACGTGCACAGCTATGAGGAATCCCAGGAGACGATGGCCCTCCTGCGGCTTCTCGCCTACGGCAGGAAGCAGGTTGAAGCCGGCCAGACATTGCCGGCAGGTGAGGTGATCGCCGGCATCCGCAAACGCCTCTCTGGAGAGGGCGCAGCGTCGTAACCTGGTGGCCGGAATTCCATGAGGCTGGTTCGCAGATGATCTACCCTGTCCACTTTACCCGCGCGGCTTCATTGGATCTTGAGGAGATTTGCGACTGGATTGCCCAGCATGACGCACCCGCGAAAGCGAATCACGTCCTGGATCGAGTGCATGCAGTGCTTGAAAGCATTGCGGCTATGCCGCATCGCGGCGCACGCCCGCGCGAATTGCTCCCTGAAACCGAGGGCGACTATCGCCAGTTGTACTTCAAACCTTATCGCGTGATTTATGAGATTGCCAATTCGAAAGTCATCGTCCACGTCATTGCCGATGGCCCGCGGAATTTACAGTCGCTCTTGCTGCGCAGGCTAACTTCGGACTGAAAACCGCTCTCCCAGAGCCAGTCCGGCCGCTCATACCCTGCTACCCTGAATCCAGCCGCCATGGCACTCCTCTCGCGCAATTCGGCGTTTTCGCGGGTCACGGCGCTGGCCGCGCGCCGGCCGGTGCACAGCGCCTTCGCCTGGCTGCACGCGAACCCCAGAAAAATCATGGACTGGCAGGCAGAGCTGGTCGCGATCCACGCGCCGCTCCATAGAGAGCAGGAGCGAGCGGCGTGGTTCAGCCGCCAGTTCACCGCTGCCGGACTGAGCCAGGTGCAAACCGACGCAATTGGAAACGTGATTGCCTTCCTGCCTGCCGCAGGTCTTCCGCCGGAGAGCACCGGCCCTGTCGTCGTGCTCTCCGCGCATCTCGATACCGTCTTTCCCCCTGAAACCCCGCTCCACCCCATCCTTGAGGATGACCGCCTGATCGCCCCCGGAGCCTGCGACAACGGCGCCGGACTGGCCGGTTTGCTGGCCATCGCACATGCACTCCTTCACTCCGGAGTCGAGCTGCCCGTTCCGCTCCTCTTTTTGTGCAATGTGGGGGAAGAAGGCGAGGGCGACCTGCGCGGTGTCCGGCATCTCTACAGTCAAAGCGCACTGGCCGGCCGCATCGCTGCTCATATCGTTCTGGACGGCGCAGGCGGGGACGCAGCCGTCACCCAGGCCCTGGGCAGCCGGCGCTACAGGGTCACCATCTCCGGTCCCGGAGGCCACAGCTTCACTGACGCCGGCACCCCCAACCCCATCGCCGCACTCGCCTCGGCGCTGGCCGCGCTGGCTGAGGTCCCGCTGCGCGACGAACCGCGCACCACGCTGAATCTGGGCACCATCCGCGGCGGCACCAGCGTGAACTCCATTCCTGAGAACGCGCAGGCCACCATCGACCTCCGCTCCACCAGCGCCGGCGAGCTGTTGCGCCTCGAGGTCGGATTGCACCGCGCCGTCGAGGACTCAGTAGAACACTGGAATGCAAAGGCCAAAGCCGCCGGAACCGCCGGCAGAGGGCCGCTCGTCTTCGAAATCGCTAAAATCGGCGACCGCCCCGCCGCGCATCTGCCTGCCGACTCTCCACTGCTCGAAGCCCTGCGCGCTGTCGACCGGCATCTGGGCCTGCGCACCGATCTTCGTCTGGGATCGACGGACGCCAATATCCCGCTTTCGCTCGGCGTTCCCGCACTTTCCATGGGCGCCGGTGGCGAGGGAGGCGGCGCGCACACGCTGGCCGAGTGGTACTCAGCCAAACACCGCGAGCTGGGCCTGCGCCGCGTGCTGCTGCTCATTCTGGCCGTCATGGAGTGGGCCGCCGAGCAATAGCAGGGCCGCTACACTTCCCGCGCCGGCACGTCTATACAAGAGAGAGGTCGGCACGCTGCAACACCAGAGCGGGCGGTGCAAAAAGGGTTCTTCCCCGGCCAGACGGATGGTCCGCAACTGACTATACTGGGAACTGGTGCATCCAAACGAGAACTGGTGTATCAAGATGCCCGCCGGAAGGCAGGCCACCTGACGAGGTTACTGAACTTTATGAGATCGCTTTTTGAACGGCTGCGTTCCCGCCGTCTGGCTTCGGCATTTGTAGTGCTTGCCACCCTGTCGGCGGCCATTGTGGTGGGTTCATTTACGGCTCACGGAGTTCGCGGCCAGGAACAGCAGAACGCGAGCACGGACGCCTCACCGCTCAAGATCGTCAATTCCACCATTGCCCCCAACGAGTTTGTGAAGATTGCCAGGCAGGTTGGGCCGGCGGTCGTGAATATCAACACCCAGACCCTGCCCAAGCAGTCTGAGAACCCCGGGCGCCGCAACTTCCACCTCCGCACCCAGCCCGGCCAGCAGAATCCAGACGACGACCAGCAGGGACAGGGCGACGACGATCAGCAGCAGGGGCAGGGCCAAGACAACTTCCAGGACTTCTTCAATCGCTTCTTCGGCGGCCAGGCTCCGGGGCAAGGCGATGGCGGCGACCAGAGCAGCCAGGTCCAGGAGTCGCTGGGCTCAGGCTTCATCGTCGATCCCAGGGGCTACATCATCACCAACGACCACGTGATCGACAAGGCCGACAAGATTTACGTCAAGCTCTCCACCGACCCTGACACCCAGGATCTGGGCCGGCCGGCGCGGGTCATCGGATTCGACAAGGCTACCGATCTCGCGGTCATCAAGATCGACACCAGCACGCCGCTGCCCACCGTCAAAATGGGCAACTCAGACGAAGCGCAGGTGGGCGACTGGGTTGAGGCCATCGGCAGCCCGTTCGCCTTGGCGCAGACCGTCACCGCCGGCATCATCTCCGCCAAGAACCGCACCATCGAGCCAGGCGCCAGCGGCCAGTTCCAGCACTTCATCCAGACTGACGCGGCCATCAATCCCGGCAACTCCGGCGGACCGCTGCTGAACATGAACGGCGAGGTTATCGGCGTCAATACCGCCATCTACACGCAATCGGCCGGCTATCAGGGTATCGGGTTCGCCATGCCCTCGAACACCGTCGTATC
>JBAUCP010000162.1:0-4418 GCA_049677625.1 Occallatibacter sp.
GGACTGGAAGGATCGAGCAGGATGTGGGTAATCGAGTCCTGCGGAATGCCGGCACTGCTCGGCTGCCAGTGATTGCCGGCATCGGTTGAGACTGCAACTCCGCCGGTAAAGTTCCTGACACCGCGCCCGCGCCACATTTTAGGGTGAGGCAGATCGTGTACGCCACTGAAGGCTCCCCATAGCAGGCCGCGCTGAGAGGGATCAAAAGCCAGCCAGTACGTGGTGTTGCGCCAGTCTTCGGGGACACCCTCAGAGGTGCTCCGCCAGGATCGACCGCCATTGGTGCTCTGGAAAAGACCGATATCGGTGTTATCGATGAATATGTGCCGGGAGTCGAAGGGGTCGAACTGGACGCCGTAGTTAGTGGTTATATCGAGGCCGCGGGAGGTCCAACTGCCGTCGCTGAGTTGCCTGGAATTCATCTCCCGCCAGGTTACGCCGCCATTCAGGGTGCGATAAGTGCGGAAGAGGTCGGTCGCGTAGGCTACGTCCGGGTTGGTGGGCGCTACACCAAGGCTGTCTGGCGCGTCGAACCAGATATCGTCGCCGTTCTGTCTGGCGCGTTGCTCTATCCAGCTTCCGTTCAGGTTGGCAGCCGCGTGGTCCGATTCCTCGAAGACAATCTTCCAGGTCTGGCCGCCGTCCGTTGTCCTGGCGATGCCGTTGAACAGGTTCTCATTGCCCTTGCCGAGTTGAAGGCCTCTGAATCCCACATAGGCAACCTCCCGATGAAAATCGCTGGCGGCGATGGCTTCAAAATTTCCGGAACTCTGTTGGAGAGCAGGCGTGATCGCTCTCCAGTGCAGACCGGAATCTTTTGAGAGAAACACCTTGCCGTCCACGCTGGTCGCGTAAATCCAGGCCTCGCTGCCGGACCGTGCTGCGCTCGCCGCTCTGATGGCGGTCGCGATGCTGCCCAGTTTCGTGACGCCTCCATCAGGGCCGATGCGATAAGCCGAGGCTCCTGAGACGGCGATCACGCCGGGGCCATTTGCAATCAGAAGCAGGACCCGCTGCGGCAGCGCCGCGAGCCGGCTCCACGAGATGCCGCCGTCCGCGGATGAGACCAGCACGGCTCCATCGCCTCGTCCCCCGTTCGCTGCATCCAGTCTGGAGTGCCCGCTCGGCTGAAATGAAAGATAAATATGTTCCAGGCTCCCCTGGCCATTTCTCCGGTTGCTTCCGGCAGCAATCTCGATGGCCGTGATATCTCCGCCGGGATACGCGGGATCGCTGGAGGTGAGGCTGTAGTTGGCACGGTCACCTATTAAGTGCTCGACGGTATCACGCGCTGGATTGGGAAAGATCATCTTCCAGCTCCGCCCCGAGTCGCCGCTCCGCCACAGCGCGGCATTCGCTGCGTAGATCACCTGCGGGTCCACTGGATCGAAGACGAATGCCGCAATCTGCTCGCGAAGATTGAACATGTTCCACGACTCGCCATTGTCGCGCGTGATGTAATCGCCGGTCATGTCGCAGTGCTCAACCACCAGCCGGGAATCGTGGGGGCTGATGGTTGGAAAATACGTAGTGCCGCCGCCGCCCGGACCGATGACCTTCCAACGATCTGTTCGCGATCCCTGACCGTGGCTGACAATGGCGGTCAAAGACAGCAGGATCGCCAGGCAAAAAGCTCGTCCAATTCGTGCATTCGAATTCATTCGCACAGTTCTCCAATCCCCTTCTGTTCGGTCAGCCTCCAAGCCTCGATGTCTACGGTCCGGCTCGATAAATGCGGCGAATGCATCCTAAGTGGGCTCCAGCATTCGCGGTTATTCCGCAATTTCTGTTCGCTGACTTATCTCTTGACGGCAGAAGACCCGGGTGCTAACTTGATCTGTTTGCTCAGCATAAGTCGCCATTGTAAGCGGCGTGCTGAAAGGCAGTTACTTGCCAGGAGATAAAAATGCGTTCGATGATAAGTCGTCGGCAGTTTGTAAGAACCGTTGGCCTGGGAGCTTTGGCAGGCGCAGGTGTGAAAGTAACTGGGGCGCAGGCAGCCGCCGAAACTCAACCGGATATCAACATCAACACAGGCAAATCCAAGTTGGCAAGGCTGCTTCCTGGATGCTGCGCCTACTCCTACGATAAAGACCTCAGGCACGGCCCCATGACCATGGAAGATTTCATCCTCAAGGCGGTGGAGCTGCGCCTGGTCGGCGTCGACATGACGGCCTATTACCTCAAGTCGACTGATCCGGAGTATCTTAATGGCCTTCGCCATTTGGCCTACAAGCATGCCCTGGCTTTCTCGGGAGCGGCATGCGGCGTCAGCATGGTCCAGCCCGATGCCGCAAAGCGCGCGGACAGCGTCAGCGAGATCGAGAAATGGGTCGATGTTACAGAACAACTCGGAGCTTCTCATCTAAGAATCTTTGCCGGCAAGTTACCGGAAGGCGCCGGCCTGAATGACGCCATAACCTGGGTGGTCGAAGCGATGAAGGCCGCCTGCGACTATTCCGGCCGGAAAGGCATCACGCTTGGTGTTGAAGACCACGAAGGCGTGACCCAGAGCGCGGACATATGCGTTGAAATCATGCAGCGCGTGAATTCGCCTTACGCCGGCATCAACCTCGATATCACAAATTTCATCACTACTCCGGCTCAGGACGCCTACTCCCAGATTGAGGCCTGTATCCCCTACGCCACCAATATCCACATCCGCGACCACTTTTACGATCGCACTCCTGTGGATATGGACCGCGTCTGGCAGATCTTCGCGCAAGCCGGCCACCAGGGTTATGTATCGGCCGAATATGAATCAAGCTTCCCTGACAGTCTGCCTCCCGCTGCCGGCGTGCCCAAACTGGTTGATGAGATCCAGGCGCTCTGCAGAAAATACTCCAGTGTCTGAAACCGGCTGCATCAATCCGGTTTTGAAAGGGCGCGCCTTTCGATGCGCCGTCCGCTCCTTATATTGAGAGCTGAAGTTCGCGCGCGGCATTTCCGTTGTATACCTTGCGCAGAATGTCCTCCGGAAGATTGATTCCGGAGATGCGCCAACGGCCCTGCGGAGGCACTCTGGCCGGAGCGTAGTCGAAATACTCATCGTCCGTCTCAAGAAATCGATAATAGATTTCATAGAGCTCGTCGCCGAACAACTGCTGCGGACAAACTTTGGTATGCGGCGTGGCATCCGTTCCAAAAAGAATCCTGTCTTGATATTTCTCAAAGAAAGCGCGGGCCGCTCGCGGTTGCCGTCCCAATTCGCCGATCCGCGCGGCAATGTCGACATGCATGTTCGGAAAACGGTCCAGGTTCTGGGAGACATTGTCCAGGTTCTCCGCGAAGTTGCCCACGTGCAGCACAATGAAGTGCGTCTTGGGATGACGGGCGATCATCCGGTTTCTCGCCTCGATCAACTCCGCATTGCTGGGAAAGTCCCGCCCATAGAAAGACCAGTCGGGATGATTGTTTAACTCTTCGAATCGCTCGTTGAACCGGCCCGTGGGCGTAAAAAACGCAATGGGGTCGGAGATATGGATTGCGACCGGCATGTTCAATTGTCCGCACGCGTCCCACATGGGATCGAATCTCGGATCGTCGATCTTCACCAGCTTTCCGGTGGTGATGTTATCCCGCAGGTAAAGGCCGAGCGTCTTGAGAATCTTGAGCCCATGCGCCCCGTCGTTGCGCGCTTGCTCAATTGCCTCGGCCTGTATCCGGGGATAATCGGGCTCCAGGAGCCGCGCGTAGCTTGGCTCGGTGAAAGTGTAGAAACGATCGCGATAACTCCGATCGTACCTTCGAATGGTTTCAGTCAGGCCAGACTCGAATCCTCCCGTGAGGTTCACCATGGAGCGAATGTTCTTGCGATCCATCACCGCGATCAGCTCGCCGGGTGTGGCGTGGAAGTTCCGTTCTGCGCCCAGGTCAACGCCGTTGATCGACTTGCTCGACTCGGTAATGTGGGTGTGGATGTCGATCACAGGGAAGCGCGCTCGCTCAACTCGTGTCTCGCGCGTATGCAACATGCTGGTGGGCTGATAGTCGGGAAGGTTGAGCACAGCGGGCTTCGCTTGTTCATCGTCGCCTGGGGATGCCTTCACCCCCGCGCGCGCGGCAGCGCCTGACACCAGTCCCATGCCCGTTCCGTACAACAGTTGGCGGCGATTCATTCCCAGTCCTCCTCGTGTTCGACTAACTACTTGCCGGTCGAAAGCTCGCCCATAGCCTCCCTGGCCAGATGGTGAGACATGCGGGTATCCGGCAGAATCAACGCCTTTCTTAATGATTCTCTTGCCTCGCCATTCCGCTGAAGCGCAGCCTGCAACAGGCCTACTCTATACCACCATGACCCTGAGTTGTCGCCCGCCTCAGAATGGCTGAGTGCCGCCCCAAGGGTTGCTGCAAGTTTTTGCTTTGCCTTCTCCGCATCGTAAGCGCCGAGAGATTTCTGCGACGCGATCACCCAGGGC
>JBAUCP010000163.1:0-7230 GCA_049677625.1 Occallatibacter sp.
CGCACAGGCTGCTCGACGACAACTTCTTCAACGGCAGCATGTGGTCGGTCGGGCTGGGGCGTTTTCTCGATGCGCAGGGCGGCGGATCGTTCGAGCTGAGCATACTGCCGCTGCGCAGCGACGCGCCGGTTTACTTCGAGCTGCCGCAGAGCCTTAAATTCGGAGAGAACGGCCAGATCGACGGCCTGGAGAACCTCCGGCTGGTGCCCGAGTACCAGATCGAAATCGACGCCGCGCAATAAGCCTCTTTAAAATCATCGCGTCCCAGCGAACCCGTCAGCAATTTGCGGCGATCCGACTTTAGTCGGATTCGCGGTCTATAGCGATGGGAATATGATGCAAGATTCCATGTTTTACAAGGAACAGGAAGACATGAATCTGCGGGGAGGTTCATGGCAGGCTCTGCGGTTTCCATTTCAGGAGCGCCAGGGAAGGACACAGTATGAAAAGAATCATGTGCGTCATTGCCATGGGGATGGCAATGGCTCTGCCAATGATGATTGGAGGTCCGGCGGCGAACGCGCAGAATAATGACGCGACACTGACCGGTACGGTGACGGACAAGACCGGCGCGGTGATTGCCGGCGCAAAGATCGAGGTTACAGACGAGGCCTCGGGCGTGGCCCGCGAAGCGGTGAGCGATGAGCACGGATTCTTCTCGGTGGTGGGCGTTCCTGTATCCACCTACGACGTGGAGGTTTCCGCGCAGGGATTCAACAGCCTGCTGCGCAAGGGCATCGCTGTTCACATCAACGACCAGATTGAGCTGAAGGGCATCGTGCTGGGCGTGGCCGCCGTCAATGCATCTGTGGTAGTCACGGCGGAAGATTCCGAGCTGACTCCGACCACGTCGGGTGAGGTAAGTTACACCATCACCGACACGCAGATTCACAACATGAACCTGGAAGGGCGCAGCGCCATCGAGCTGCTGGGCCTGATTCCCGGCTCTGCCAACACCGGCAACTTTAACGGAGCCTATAACGGCAACCAGGCGGGATTTACGCAGAACGCCAGCTCCTTTACGGTGAACGGCAACCGTTTTGACCAGGTGCAGTTGGTGAGCGACGGCGCATCGGTGACCGACCTGAACACGGCCGGCGGAGCGTCGGTAACTCCCAATGTGGATATGATCTCCGAGCTGAAGGTTCAGTCCGCGGCCTACTCATCGTCTGAACCCAACGGGCCGGTGGTGGTGAGCACGGAGACCAAGGCGGGCGGCCGCCAGTTCCACGGCGAGGCCTACCTGAGCGCCCGCGACAATGCGATGGACGCAGCAGACTGGCAGCAGAAGTCCAACGGCCTGCCCAAGGCTCAGACCAACCTGTTCTATCCGGGACTCAATATCGGCGGCCCGGTGCTCTGGCCGGGTGTCAGCAGCGATCACACCAAGCTGTTTTTCTTTGCCGCTACCGAGATTGCCCAGCAGCACGTGGATCAGGGCGTGCGCAAGGCGGCCGTGCCCACCGCGGCCATGCGCACCGGCGACTTCAGCAACGTGTGGGACATGGATCTCTCCAACGCCGCCAACAACTATGAATACTGGCCTGTGGCCACCTACCCCTGCCCGAACGGCAATACAGAAAGCATGCCGTACTGCAGCAACTACGGAATCATCGCTCCGGGTTCCATCGACCCGGCCGGCCAGATTCTGCTGAGCGCCTTTCCGCTGCCCAATGTCGATCCGCTCGCGCATGAAGGCAACAACCTGATTACGGACTTCACGACCTCCGACCCACGCAATCAGGAGATTCTGCGCATGGACTACGCGCTCAACGACAACACGCACTTTTCCGGGCGCTACAACCACGAGAACGAGAGCGTGCCGTGGCCTTACGGGCCGTATAACCAGTGGAACCAGGTTCCGTATCCCGCGTATCAGACCGGCAAGGACGCGTCGAACTCGATCAATTTGACCATGACCAACGTGCTCAGCTCCACGCTCACCAATGAGGCGTCACTGGCCTATACGCGGTTTACGCTCGAAGAGGCGCTCTCCAATCTGGGCGGGGTCTCGCTTACGGCGCTGGCTTATCCTTACCCGAATCTCTTCTCCACATCGTCGGGCATCATTCCCAACGTGGATTTTGAAGGCAGCAGCCAGATCAACAACGATCAGCTGTACATCGGCGGCGGAGAAGCGCCGCCGTTTCTCAGCGCGCAGAACAGCTATACGTTCAACGAGTCGCTGACCAAGCTCAAAGGAAAACACCTTCTCAAGGCCGGCTTCTTCGCGCAGACGGGACGCTTCAACAACCTGACCACCGGCAACGACAACGGTTCCGTCTCGGCCGAGAGCTATTCCGGGACGACCGGCAACGACTGGGCCGACCTGCTGCTGGGCTACACCTCCGAATGGACCCAGAGCAGCAGCAACATTATGGCGCTGATGCGCGAGAACCGCTTCGACGTCTTCGCCCAGGACACGTGGAAGGCGGCTCGCAAGCTTACGCTGAACTACGGACTGCGCGTGGATCACATCGGCTGGTGGTATGACCACCTGGGACGCATTGCCATCTTCAACCCGGCGGCGTATGTGGCGAGCTCGTCGTACTCGGCTTACAGCGGCATCGAGAGCAACGCAACTACATCGTCGGTGCCGATATCCGGCTCCAGGCCGCTGGGGTTCCAGTGGGCGCCCTCGGCAGGCTTTGCCTATGATTTGACCGGCAGCGGCAGAACTGTGGTGCGCGGCGGATTCGGCACCAACTACTATATCGATCCGGGCATCAACGCCTATTCGGCAATTGAGGCGCCTCCGAATTTCAAGGTTGTGCAGATGTACGCCTCGGGTTCGCCGGGCTACTCGCTCTCGGGCATCTCGAAGCTGAACTTCTCAACAGCGCTGCCTACGGTGTGGGGCACGGCATTCCCCAGCGACCACCACGCGCCGGTGACCTACTCGTGGAACGTGGCCGCATCGCATGCGTTCTGGGGCGCGAACAAGATCGAAGCCAACTATGTGGGCAGCTCCAGCCACGACCTGGTTGGCTACGGTGTTCAAAATGCGGTGCCCGAGGGCAGCGAGACAGGCCCATATTACGGAACCTACTACAACCAGCTCTATCGCCCCTACGCGAACTACGGCGACATCTCCACGCACTTCCACAATCTCGATTCGAACTACAACGCGCTGCAAATGACCGTAACCCGGCAAAAGGGATGGCTGAACTACTGGGGCAGTTACACCTTCGGTAAGACGCTGGCTTACAACGCGGAAGACGCATTTCAAATGAAGCGGTGGTATGGGCCGGCGCCGTTTGACCGCTCGCAGATTGTCAGCTTTTCCTATTACCTCAAGCTGCCCGACTTCGGCAGGCAGCATTTCTGGAATCACAAGCTGGGCAATGGCGCGCTCGACGGCTGGCAGTTCTCGGGAATCTTCGAGGCCACCACGGGCGGGCCGATCAGCAATAACTTTGGCTCGGAATACGCGCTCAATCAGAACACCATCGGCATCTATGGGCCGGGCAACTATAGCTCCTTTGCCGACGGCACTCCCGACGAGGTCGCGGTGCCGAAGCTGGTTTGCAATCCGGCTGCCGGGCTTGCGCACGGCCAATACTTCAAGCCAACCTGCTTTGCCGGGCCGACCTATCTCTCCAATGGACAGTATCGTCTGCCTTACATTCATGGACCGGCTTACATCAACGACTCCACGGGCATCTTCAAGACCTTTTCGCTGGGAGAAAGCCGCAAGCTGGAGATTCGGGCCGAGGCCTTCAACCTCTTCAACCATGCGTGGAACGAGTTCATTCCCTCCGACCCGCGCATGTACTTGGGTTTTGACTCGAATGGAAATCTGACTGGTGGGCAGACGTCGGGAACGGTGGACAACAAGACCGGGCATCGGCAACTGCAACTGGCGGCGAAATACTATTTCTAACTGTCTGGCTGTGCGATTGCGCGTGCCGCGATGGGGTTTCGTGCTCTCCCAGGTCTCAGAAGCGAGACCTGGGGCACCCGGGGTTCATACAGGAACATGCGCTGTTTTCTTAGACCGGTCCTCATTCTTTTCCTGAGCCTGTGCGCCAGCGGCCCGGCGCTTGCGCAGGGCTACGCCATCGGTGCGGATGTTTCGTTCCTGGCTAAGTGCGAGCAGGATGGCGTGGTGTTCAAGGAGAACGGCAAGCCGGTCGATGTGCTCGAGCTGCTGCGCGAGCACCATTACAACTGGGTGCGGCTGCGGATCTTTCACGACCCGCAAGCGAGCGCGGACAAGCTGCCCAACGATTTGCCGTACACGCTGGCGCTGGCCAGGAGAGCAGAGGAAAAAGGCTTCCATATTTTGCTCGATTTTCATTACTCCGATGGTTGGGCCGATCCGGGCAAGCAGCCGACGCCTGCCGCATGGAGCAAGCTCAAGCACAAGCAACTCGTCGACGAGGTCTTCCGCTATACGCGCGATACGATTGCCGCCTTCGCGGCCGCTGGCGTGATGCCGGAGATGGTGCAGGTGGGCAACGAGATCACGAACGGAATGCTCTGGCCGGATGGCAAGCTGCCCGATAACTGGGACAACTTTGCCGATCTGCTCAAGGCCGGCATCGCCGGTGTCGAGGCCGGCCGGGGATCGAGTCCCAGGCCGCGGATCATGATTCACATCGAGCGCAGCGGCGACTACGACGCGGCGGTGTGGTTCTTCGACAACCTGATTGCGCATCATGTGCCGTTCGATGTGATCGGGCTTTCCTACTATCCGTTCTGGCACGGTGGAATCGTGAAGCTGCGCGGCAATCTGCACGACCTGGCGCTGCGCTATCAGAAACCGATCATCGTGGTGGAGACGGCATACAACTGGGAGCCCGGCGGCATGACGGGCAAGAAGACGGAATTTGCGGAGAGCCCCGAAGGGCAGTTGGCGTTTCTGCGCGCGGTAGATGCGGCGGTGCGCGCGATTCCGGATGGGTTGGGCCAGGGTGTCTTCTGGTGGGAGCCGGCGGCGGAAGGCGGCCTGCGCGGACGCAGCTTTTTCGGCCAGGATGGCGACGTGCTGCCGGTCATCGCGGCCTTCGACCCGCCTGCCGCGCAATAACTTTGCGTTTGCATCGGGAAGTGGAGATGGCGCAAGCTGGAGAGATGTGGTGGAAGAGCAGACGGAGATGAAAGAGGCAGCGAAGATCCGGGTTCTGGTGGTGGACGACCACCCCATCATGCGCATCGGCATTGCGGCCATCATTGAAGCCACGCCGGACATGACCACCGTTGCGCAGGCGGGCAGTGGTGAGGAGGCCGTCGAGCACTTCGAGAAATATCTTCCCGACATCACGTTGATGGACCTGCGCCTGCCGGGCATAAGCGGCGTGGAGGCCATCCGCACTGTGATTGGCCGGCATCCAAATGCGAAGTTCGTTGTGCTCACCACCTACGAGGGCGACGAAGATATTCACCAGGCGCTCGAAGCCGGCGCGCGCAGCTACATCATCAAGGGAATGCCGCACGATGCGCTGGTGAGCGCGCTGCGCCGCGTCCATGGGGGTGGAAGATTTCTTCCGCCGCCGGTTTCACGTGCGCTCTCTTCGCGCATTCCGCACTCCGAACTGAGCGCGCGCGAGCGCGAAGTGCTGCACCTGATCGTGCGCGGCAGGAGCAACAAGGAGATTGCGACCGACCTGGGGATTACGGAATCGACGGTCAAGTGCCACGTGAGCGTGATTTTGATGCGGCTCAACGTGAACGACCGCACCCAGGCCGTGGTAACGGCGCTGCAGCGAGGGCTGGTGCATTTGTGAACCTGCGGCCGCGGCGCTGAAGAAACGTGTGGATTGCAACGTGTGATCAGGATCGTTCCGTCCCTCCGGGACGGATGGATCGTGGCGTGGCGAGTTCCCAGGGCTGCGCTTCGCTTGCCCTGGGCTATTCTCGATTGCTCCCTCCGGGAGCAGGACGCCCCGGCTCCTTTCGACGCGGCGGTACTGCTCCTCTCAATGAGAGGAATCAGCAACTAGAAATAGAACTGGAATCGATGACTGGAATCAGCGGCGAAGGACTTTCTTGAAACGAAGAACCTTCTTGGCCGCAGCCACCTCGGCCTGCGTCGTCTTCCACTCTGCCTGCACCTGCGGCGTCGCGCTGGCCTGCCAGGCGGACGCGTCCTGCAGGACGCTCTCAGCGAGCGCTGCGTCGTCCGCGCCCAGAGCCTGACGGGCGGTTTCAATGCACTTGGTCAACTGCTGGTCGGCAAGCACTTGCACGCGCGCGCCAAGGCGCTGCTCCATCTCAACAGCGCCCGCCGGCAGCGCGGATCGAGAGCCTTCTTTGGAAATGCGCTCAAACGCCGATGCGCATTCGGGGCCGGCGAGGCCGGCGTAGACCGCTCCCATCAGCTCCAGCCGCGCTGCTTCGCTCGCCAGTGACGCGGCGCACGACTCAAGCGCCAGATGTGCGCGTCTTGCCTGTCTCACTCCGGCATGTTCAGCCTGGATGAGGCCGATCGCCGCATCGAAGAGCTCCATCTCCTGCAGGCGCTCAACCTCGGCGAGGACCTGGTCGACGCGCTTCTCCAGCACCTTCTGCTTCTCCGCGGCTTCGTCCAGCAGCCGGCGCAGGGCGGGCTCCTCCACGCGCTGCAGCACCGGTGGCAACAGCTTCAACACCTCGTCGTAGTCTTCCTCTTCGAGCAGCCGCTTGGCCTCAAGGAAGCTGCGCTCCACCAGGTCCTGCGAGATGCGTTCGGCCGCGGCGGTGCGGGCCAGGTTGAGCAGTTCGGTGATCTCCGGCGAGGAAAAACCATCCTTCTCGCACAGCTCGAGGACCTTCACGGTTTCGAGATAGAGATGATCCTCAAGAAGCGCGCGCGCCCTGGCCATGTACTCGGTCAGTTGCTGCTCCCGCTGCCCGCGCGTAAGCCGCTGCATGATGGCAGACTCGAGCTTGCGCAGATCTGCGTTGCCGGGCAGTTGCACGAGCGCTTCGCGGATGCGCGCCAGCGCCTCAACCGGAGCCAAGCGCCTGCAGGCATCGCTTACGTCGGCGATCAGCTTGCGGTTTTCATGCTCCTTGAGGCGAGGCTCGAGCTGCATCTTCAGGCGCAGCAGGGTCGCGTCAGCGGGCAGCCGCGCGAGCGCGGCCATCACCTCGGCCATCACCTCCTGCAATTGCTCGAGCGTAAGCGCAACCGCGGCCCGGTCAACCAGCGCGCTCACCAGCCGCTTGCGCTCCTCCTGGCGAACGGCTTCGTCGAGCTCATCTTTCAGATGCAGCAGTTCCGGATCGGTGCGCGCAATCTGCTCT
>JBAUCP010000164.1:0-5615 GCA_049677625.1 Occallatibacter sp.
GATCGTCCTCAACCGCTACAAGCCCGCGACTCTGCTCTTCGACGACAAGCACATCGAAAAGGCCCTCACCCGCCCCACCGACTGGAAGATTCCCGACGACTGGTCCAGCGCCCGCCGAACCCAGAACACGGCCACGCCCATGGCGCTCGCCGATGCACCCATCTCGCTGGCCATCCGCCAGATGGCCAGAACCGCCTGCGGCCTCTCCGCCGACCGCGAAGAGAAAAAACGCCTCTTCGGGTTCTTCGCTAAGCCTCACGCGAAGCTGGGTGGATCGGCTTGAAAGGTACGGCTTCCCAGCTCGCTGAACGTTGATTCGACGCCTGGTTTTGGCTTAGGACACGAGTCACTCGTGGCGAAAAACCCAACAAAATATCCTGCGCCGCGAAAGCTCTCAGCCCTCCACCCCGTGGCACTTCTTATATTTCTTGCCCGACCCGCAAGGGCAGGGATCGTTCCGTCCTACCTTCTCGCCGGTCCGCCGCTGCACGGCCTGCGCCGGCTCGCCGCCGCCCTGGCGGCTGGCCACCGCGAGCTCGCGCTGCTTCTTGCGGTGGAACTCCTTCTCCAGCTCGTCGATGGTGGTCGAGGGCTGCCGCGTCGGGATCGAAATCTCCCGCGGCGCCGCATCCAGCGTCGCCGGCTGCGCTGCGCTGGCCACCGGCGGAGCCTTGGGCACAGGCCGGTTGGGCCGTGGCGCCGCGTTCACCGGCTGCCCATCCGGGCCCAGGATCTGCATCCGGAACAGGTACCGGACCGTGTCCTCCTGGAACTTCTGCATCATGGCTTCGAACATCGTGTAGGACTCGCGCTTGTATTCCACCAGCGGGTCAAGCTGCGCATACCCGCGCAGGCTTATGCCCTCCTTCAGGTGATCCATCGCAAGCAGGTGATCTTTCCAGATGCCGTCGATCACGCTGAGCATCACCATCCGCTCGTGATAGCGCATGGTCTCAGCGCCCAGAATCTTTTCCTTGCCCTCGTACTGCTCGGTCAGCTTGGCGAAGATCTCCTCGCCCAGCTCATGCCGGGAAAGATTCTTGAGCTCGAGCCCCGCGCCCGATAGGCTCAGGCCAAACTGGTCATGCACCTTTTCTTCCAGGGTCTTCAGGTCCCACTGGTCTTCGCGCACCCTCTCGCTGGCATACTCGTCCAGAAGGCCGGAGAGGATTCCGCCCACGTAGTCCTCGAGAATCAGCTCGCGCTGTTCCACGCCCTCCAGCAGTTGCCGCCGCAGCCCGTAGACGGCCTCGCGCTGCTTGTTCATCACGTCGTCGTACTCGATCAGGTGCTTGCGCGACTCGAAGTTCTGCGTCTCCACGTTCTTCTGCGCGGTCTCAATCTGGCGCGTGATCATCTTCGACTCGATGGCCACGTCCTCTTCCATGATCCGCTGCATCATGGTGTTCGCAAACCCGCGCGCAAAGATGCGCATCAGGTCGTCTTCCAGCGAGAGATAGAATCGTGACGCGCCGGGGTCGCCCTGCCGGCCCGCGCGCCCGCGCAACTGGTTGTCGATGCGCCGCGACTCGTGCCGCTCCGTGCCCAGGATGAACAGTCCGCCGGCGCCGATCACATCGTCGTGTTCCTTCTGCGCGGCGTCCGCGTGCCCCTTGTAGGTCTGGGCCCACTCCGGCTCGACCACCTCGAACTCCTGCCCCTGGTAATAGAAGCGCAGGAATCCCGCCGGAGCCATGGGATTGATCGTCCCTTCGGCCACGCTGATGGCCCGCGCCTTGCCGCCCTTCACCATCTCCTGCCGGGCCATGAACTCGGCGTTCCCGCCCAGCAGAATATCGGTTCCGCGGCCGGCCATGTTGGTGGCGATGGTCACCGTCCCCCACCGCCCCGCCTGCGCCACAATCTCCGCCTCGCGCTCGTGGAACTTGGCGTTCAGCACCACGTGGCGCACGCCCTTGCGCTGCAGGATGGCCGAAAGCCGCTCCGATTTCTCAATCGACGTGGTGCCCACCAGCACCGGCTGTTGCCTCTCGTGCAGCCGCAATATCTCTTCCGCCACGGCCTTGTACTTTTCCTTCTCCGTGCGGAACACAACGTCGGGATTTTCCAGCCGTCGCATCAGCATGTTCGTCGGAATCACCACGATCTCGAGCTTGTAGATCTTTTCGAACTCGGCGGCCTCGGTCTCGGCCGTGCCGGTCATGCCGCTCAGCTTTTGATAGAGCCGGAAGTAGTTCTGGAAGGTGATCGTAGCCAGCGTCTGGTCTTCCTTGCGGATGTTCACGCCCTCCTTGGCCTCGATGGACTGGTGCAGCCCATCGCTCCAGCGGCGCCCCGGCATCAGGCGGCCAGTGAAGGTGTCCACAATGATCACCTCGCCGTCCTTCACCACGTATTCCACATCGCGCTTGTAGAGCGCGTGCGCCTTGATGCCCGTCTCCACGTAGTGCTTCAGATCCCAGTTCTCGGCGTCGGCAATGTTGCCGATGCCCAGCAGCTTTTCAATCGTCTCCCATCCCTGGTCGGTAACGCCGATCGTCCGCTGCTTCTCGTCCACGATGTAGTCGCCGCTCAGGTACTTCTCGCCCTCGCTCAGCCGGATGCCCAGCTCAGTCTGCCGCTGGTGGTCGCTCGACTCCACCTCTTCGCCCAGTTCGAGATCGGGAATGATCTTGCGCACCCGCGCATACTTGTCCGTAGTCTGGTCCGTCGGACCGGAGATGATCAGCGGCGTCCGCGCCTCGTCAATCAGGATCGAGTCCACCTCATCGACAATCGCGTAGTATTGGCCGCGCTGCACGCAGTCTTTGATCTCGAACTTCATGTTGTCGCGCAGGTAATCGAAGCCGAACTCGTTGTTCGTCCCGTAAGTGATGTCGGCCGCGTAAGCCGCGCGCCGCTCGCTGTCGTCCAGGTCGTGGACGATCACGCCCACCGTGAGCCCCAGGAACTCGTAGATCTTGCCCATCCACTCGGCGTCGCGCTTGGCCAGGTAGTCGTTCACCGTAACCACGTGCACGCCGTGGCCGGCCAGCGCATTCAGATAGCAGGCCAGCGTGGCCACCAGCGTTTTGCCTTCGCCGGTCTTCATCTCGGCGATCTTGCCCTGGTGCAGCACCATGCCGCCGATCAACTGCACGTCGAAGTGGCGCATCTGCACCGCGCGCCAGCCCGCCTCGCGCACCACCGCAAAGGCCTCGGGCAGAATCTCGTCCAGCGCGGCCCGCTCGGCGGTCTTGATCTCCTCGGCATCCGTAATGCCGTTGAGCCGCGCCGTAATCCGCTCGCGGAACTCTACCGTCCTGGCGCGCAACTGCTTATCCGAGAGCTGCTTCGTCTCCGCCTCGAGCGCATTGATCTGAGCCACGAGCGGCATCAGCCGCTTCACGATGCGCTCATTCGAGGTGCCGAAGATTTTGGTTATGAACTTGTCAACGTTAACAGGCACAACTTTCTCCAATACCAGTGTAAATGGTGCCGTGTAAACGGCGCTGCCCCGGCTGAAGGGCACGGGCTTTAGCCTGAAGGGCACCGGCTTTAGCCCGTACATGAACGAGCCCAAATGATCGCGGGCTTCAGCCCCTGCGGAGAACCTCTCTCCTCAAAGCCGCAACACCAGCCGATCCACCGGCTCACCCCGCCGAATCCGCCTGAGCTGGCGTTCCAATTGCCGGGCCGGCGTGTCGGGGTCTCCCGCATCGTCTTCTTCCACACCCGCTTCCTGCCGGGCCTCCACAACATAGGCGATCGAGGGCCGGTAAAAAACCTGCACGAAGAGAAGGATCGTTCCCAGCGCCGCAGAGGATGTGCAGAAGGCCGGGTTGGATCGGGGATGTGTTTTGTTGCGTTTCCGCCAGCTATGGCGAAAGAAACAATGAAGCAGCAGTGCGGCGGCGATCAGAAACGGCATAGCCAGCGCGATACTGCCAGCGGATAGAAAAAGGCTGGAGCCCATCGAGAACCCTCCGGATGGCGGAAAACCTCAAGAGACAAAGCGGCGTAGAGGCAGCGGGGCTACCTGCCAAAAGCGCGTAAATTGCCGAGGGTTTAACCGAGCCAGGCGGGCGGAGGACGCTGGAAGGCGGAGCGCCGGAAAGGCGCGGCCGGAATGCGGCCCGAGGACTGCGCGAAGACGCGCCGGGGCGCGCCGAGCGGGAAGAGCAGGCCGACGAAGAAGATGGGCAGGATGGCTAGCCAGGCGGAGTGGCCCGAACCGGCCTGTGGAACGAGCAGCAGGAACAGGACGGCAACGAGTGCCATTGCGGCGGCCAGAATCCGGATTTGCCTACGCCAATGGTTCACGCTGAATGTCTTCCTGGCGGCAGTATACTCCACGCCGATTTTGTGCCTGTTCCTGAGGAGAGCTTACTCGCAAACGTTACTGAAGATACTCAAATCCTCTTAGTTTTTTCTTATAAATTGAACACAAAGCTGCCTTATACTCTCGCTCATATGCTTTCATTGCGCTGCTGTGCGTTGTCTTTGGGCCTCGGTTTGTCTGTATTCGTCGCAGGTTGCGGCGGCTCCTCCAACAACTCGGGTGGAAACTCCGGAGGAAGCACGGTGGATCCGACCGTGACTTCGATCAGTCCCACTTCGGTTGCTGCCGGTTCAGGTCCACTCACCCTCACCGTCAATGGAACTGGTTACACGTCTTCGACGACCGTTCAGGTGGGCGGCGTTGCGGATCAGTCGACGTTTGTAAGCAGCACACAGTTGACGGCGACGGTTCCAGCGGCACAGCTGGAGAACGGCGGCCAGTTGGCAGTGATTGCGGT
Organism: Occallatibacter sp.; assembly: GCA_049677625.1. Classification (GTDB taxonomy): domain Bacteria; phylum Acidobacteriota; class Terriglobia; order Terriglobales; family Acidobacteriaceae; genus Telmatobacter. Next base: position 4,740 of record JBAUCP010000164.1, read on the forward strand.
CAATGGCGCGGCGAGCAGTGGCTCGGGCGCCGCGGTCAATCTGCAAGTGACCAATCCCGCACCGGTCATCTCCTCGGTTTCACCCAGCGTAGAGCAGGTCAACGCATCCTCGCTCAGCATTACGGTAACCGGCACGGGATTTGTCCCATCCACGGTCATCCAGATAAACGGCGGCAACCGCACCACGAGCTATGCGAGCTCCACGCAGGTGAGCGTTGCGCTTACCACCGCAGACGTTGCCTCCTCTGGAACGCTCTCGCTGACTGCAGTCAATCCGCAGCCGGGAGGCGGCACATCGACCGCGGCTTTGGTTGCCGTGAATAATCCGGTGCCCGGTGCCGGTAGGCTCTCGACGAATACGGTGCTCAGCAGCGCCGCCGCGCCGGTCACGATCACGGTCACAGGCACAAATTATGTTCCTAACTCCACGGTTCAACTGAATGGGACGGTGCGCACCACGACTTATGTGAGCTCTACGCAGCTGACGTTCCAGTTGACGTCTGCCGACCTGACCACCGCGCAGGAGTTTGCGGTTTCGGTCACGAACCCGGCGCCGGGCGGCGGTAGTGCGCCGGCCGGCAACCTCTTCGTCTTGCTTTCGACTACGGCGCCGGTCATTACCCAGGTTTCTCCAGCGCAGCTTATTGCCGGGTCGGGCGCGACCAACATCACCGTCTACGGGTCGAATCTCTATGAGATGATCGGCACGAATACTTATTTTGTGACGACTACCGTGCTTTGGAATGGCACGCCACTTACGGGCGGATTCGTCCAGATTGGCTCCAACCCGGCGATCACGGCTACAGTGCCGGCCAGCCTGTTGACGTCAACCGGCACTGCCAATATCACGGTCAGCAGCATTGCTTCCACGCCGGC
>JBAUCP010000165.1:0-20532 GCA_049677625.1 Occallatibacter sp.
AGCCAAGCCCCAGCAGCTTGGCAACCTTGTCATAGGCCTCGCCGGCCGCATCGTCCACCGTGCGCCCAATCAACCGGTAATGCCACGATCCATCCGCCGGCCGCGCCAGATAAAGATGCGTATGCCCACCCGAAACCACCAGCGCCAGCGCTGGCTCTTCATCCACACTCATATCAGCACTGTCATCCTGAGCGACCCGAAGCGCAGCGGAGGGGAGTCGAAGGACCTGCTTTTCGGGATCAGCGCTCACCCATTGATTCTCCCGCTCCTGCAACAGCACCGCGTGAATGTGCCCTTCCAGATGATTCACCGCGATCAGCGGCAGATTATTCGCAAACGCCAGCGCCTTGGCATACGTGATCCCCACCAGCAGCGCCCCGGCGAGCCCCGGCCCAGAGGTCACAGCAATCGCATCCAGGTCAGCCAGCGTAACCTGCGCTTGCTTGAGCGCCGCGCGCACCACCGGCACAATGGCGCGCAGATGCTCGCGCGAAGCCAGCTCCGGCACTACGCCGCCATAGCGCGCATGCGTGGCAATCTGCGAGGCCACCACGGAAGAAAGCGTCCGCGCGCCGCGCTCCACAACCGCCGCAGCCGTCTCGTCGCAGGAGGTCTCAATGCCCAGAATGAGGCCGGTTTTCGTCACATCTTTAGTCTATCGGTTGCGCGGTATCGAGAGCCAAAGGCACATGATCTGGGCGAAAATAGATCGAGCCATGTTGCCCGCCACGCCACAGTTCGAAGCCGCGCTCAAGATCGTGAAGGCCCTGCGCGACGCCGGGCACAAGGCTTATCTCGCCGGCGGCTGTGTACGCGACCTGCTCCTGGGCCGCTCGCCCTCTGACTACGACGTGGCCACCAGCGCCACTCCCGATCTGGTGCTCGACATGTTCCCGCGCACCTTTGCGGTCGGCGCGCACTTCGGCGTAGTGCTGGTTGCTCCGGAGAGCCCCGGCGCAGGCTTCGTCACTGAAGTTGCAACCTTCCGCTCTGACGGCGCCTACTCTGACGGCCGCCATCCCGATGCCGTTCGCTACACCACCAGCGCCGAAGAAGACGTAAAGCGCCGCGACTTCACCATCAACGGCCTTCTGCTCGATCCTATCTGCGACACGAACAATCTGCGCGCCGCCGTCCTCGATTACGCCGGCGGAGTCGCCGATCTCGATGCCGGCATCCTGCGCGCCATTGGCCGCGCCGAGCAGCGTTTTGCGGAAGACCACCTGCGCATGTTGCGCGCCGTTCGCTTCGCGGCGCGCTTCGGCTTCGAGATCGAAGCTGCCACCAAGCGCGCCATCCGCTCACTGGCCGCGCAGATTCACGCCGTCAGCCGCGAGCGCGTCCGCGACGAACTCACCAGGATGCTCACCGAAGGCCACGCCCGCCGCGCCTTCGAGCTGCTCGACGAAACCGCGCTGCTCCACGAGGTGCTGCCGGAGATCGCGCGCATGAAGGGCGTTGAGCAGCCTCCGCAGTTCCATCCCGAAGGCGACGTGTGGACGCACACGCTCATGCTCCTCGAGCAACTGGAGCCTGACTGTTCCATGACTCTCGCCTGGGGCGCGCTGCTCCACGATGTGGGCAAGCCGCCCACATTCCGCGTCGCCCCCGATCGCATCCGCTTCGACGGCCACGTGGAAGTCGGCGTCGCCATGGCTGCTGAAATCTGCCGCCGCTTCCGCTTTTCGAACGACGAGACCCGTCAGATCCTCTCGCTCGTTCAAAACCACATGCGCTTCGCTGACGTGGAACACATGCGCGTCTCTACGCTCAAACGATTCTTCCGTCTTGAAGGCTTTGCGGAGCATCTTGCGCTGCACCGTATGGACGCGATGGCCTCCAATCGCAGTCTTCACTACTGGCAGTTCGCGCGCGACCGCTGGCAGTCCATGCCGGAAGAAACCGTGCGGCCACAGCCGCTCATCACCGGCCGCGAGCTCATCGCCGCCGGCTATCGGCCGGGAGCGCAATTCCGAGAAATGCTGCATGCGGTGGAAGACGCGCAGTTGGAAGGCGCCGTAACCACAGCAGAAGAAGCCCTACACTTCGTCCGCGAAAAATTCAGCATGCCCGTAAATGGTTAGACCTTAAACTTCGCAGGATGCCGGGTGCCCCAGGTCTCGATTCTGAGACCTGGGGATAGCACGACACCACCCCGCGCCGATACATCGATCAAACGCCAAGCGTCATCTTCGCGATCGTCGCCAACTGCATGAACGAAGTTCCCTCATAAATCTTCCCGATCTTAGCGTCGCGATAGAGCTTCTCCACCGGATAATCCTTTACGAATCCCGACCCTCCGAAGACCTCGACGGCCAGGCTCGCCACGCGCTCGGCGGCATGCGATGCAAAATACTTGCACATCGCCGCCTCCTTCCTGAAGTCGAGCCCCGCATCCTTGAGCCGCGCCGCGTTATAGACCAGCAGCTTGGCCGCCTCAATCTCCGTCGCCATCTCCGCAAGCTGGAACTGCATAGCCTGAAAGTCTGCGATTGGTCTGCCAAACTGCTTCCGCTCCTTCGCGAACTTCACGGCGTGCGCCCACGCGCCTTCGGCCAGTCCCAGCATCTGCGCGCCGATCCCGATGCGCCCCTCGTTCAGCGTCTCGATCGCGATCCTGTAGCCCTTGCCTTCTTCGCCCAGCACCTGCTCCGCGCTTACCAGGCAATCGTCCAGGATCAGCTCGCAGGTGCTCGACGCGCGAATTCCCAGCTTGTCTTCTTTCCGGCCCACGGTAAATCCCGCCGCGCCGCGCTCCACAAGAAATGCCGTAATCCCCTTGTATCCCGCGCTCGCATTCACGGTAGCGAAGACGATGAACACGCCCGCTTCCTTCGCATTCGTGATCCACAATTTGCGGCCGTTCAACACGTAGCCTTCGCCGCGCCGTTCCGCGCGCGTCTGCAATGCAAATGCGTCGGAGCCCGATCCCGCTTCGCTCAACGCATACGCGCCCACTGTGTCCGCAGCCAGCCGCGCCAGATATTTCTTCTTCTGTTCTTCGGCTCCCCATCGCGCCAGCGCCGCCGCAACCAGCGTGTTTTGCACATCCACCAGCACGCCCACCGCGGGGTCAACAGCCGAGATCGCTTGAACAGCGAGGACCGAATCGAAGAACGTGCCGCCGCTGCCGCCAAACTCCTCGGGAACCGCAATCCCCATCAGCCCCAGCTCGAACAGGCTCTTCACCAGCGCGGCATCCATCTTCTGCTCTTCATCCATCCGCCGCACCATCGGCGCGATCTGCTCCTGGGCAAACCGCCGCACCGTCTCGCAAAACAGCGCTTCGTCTTCGCTCAATTGCGTGAGCGGCGCGCCCCATGCAGAAAGAGTCACCAGCGTTCCCTCCGAGGGGAATTCAACATCTGGAGTATTATGACAGAGGAATTCTCGCCCCTGCGATGCAGATTAAAGATCACGTATTCCTCGTCACCGGCGCAGCATCCGGACTGGGCGCAGCCGTTGCGCGGCTCATCGCGCAGCAGGGCGGCTCCGTTCTCATCGCCGACGTCAACCGCGAGGCCGGCGAATCCATCGCGCAGGAGCTTGGCGCATCCGCGCGCTTTGCGCCTGTCGATGTAACCAGCGAAGCCGATGCTCAATCTGCCATTGCTCTTGCCCTTTCTGCCTTCGGTCATCTGCATGCGCTCGTGAATTGCGCCGGCGTTGCGCCCGCTGAAAAAGTGCTCGGCCGCGAATCGCCTCATCGCCTGGAGACCTTTGCGCGCACCATCAACGTCAATCTCGTGGGCGCCTTTAATATGATCCGGCTAGCCGCAGAGGTCATCGCCAGAGAAGAGCCCGGCGAAGACGGCGAGCGCGGCGTCATCGTCAACACCGCATCCATTGCCGCGTTCGACGGCCAGATCGGCCAGGCCGCTTATGCCGCCTCAAAGGGCGGCGTCGCATCGCTGACGCTGCCCGTTGCGCGCGAGCTTGCGCGCTTTGGCATTCGCGTGGTCACCATCGCGCCGGGCGTCTTTGCAACGCCCATGATGGCCGGCTTCTCACTCGAAGTGCAGGAGGCGCTCGGCAAGAGCGTGCCGTTTCCGCAGCGGCTGGGCCGTCCCACGGAATTCGCCGCACTCGTCCGGCACATCTGCGAAAATACCATGTTGAACGGAGAAGTGATCCGGCTCGACGGCGCTCTGCGCATGGCTCCGCGCTGACTCATCCGGTGCAGCAAATGCCTACTCACGATCCCATCGTTATCGTCAGCGTCGCGCGCACTCCCGTTGGCGGCTTCCAGGGCGAGCTCAAGGACGTAACTGCTCCCGAGCTCGGCGCAGCGGCCATCCGCGCCGCAATTGAGCGCGCCGGCATTTCATTTGACGCTGTTCAGGAAGTCCTCTTCGGCTGCGTGCTGCCCGCTGGCGTGGGCCAGGCGCCGGCGCGCCAGGCCGCTCTCAGCGCAGGCCTGCCTATCTCCGCGGCCGCCACCACTGTTAACAAAGTCTGCGGCTCGGGCATGAAGGCCGTCATGCTCGCGCACGATCTCATCCTCGCCGGCAGCGCCGAGATCGCCGTGGCCGGCGGCATGGAGAGCATGAGCAATGCGCCCTATCTGCTCGATCGCGCACGCGCCGGTTATCGCCTGGGCCATCAGCGCGCGCTCGACCACATCTTTCTTGACGGACTTGAAGACGCCTATGACAAGGGCCGCCTCATGGGAACCTTCGCCGAGCAATGCGCGCAAAGCTACGCTTTCACGCGCGAAGCGCAGGATGCCTATGCCGTGGCCTCGCTCACACGCGCGCAGCGCGCCATTGCAGACGGCAGCTTTGCGGCTGAGATTGTTCCAGTCATCGTGAAATCCGGCAAAACAGAGCGCGAAGTCAACACAGATGAGCAGCCGCTCAAAGCGAAGTTCGATAAGATTCCCACGCTCAAGCCGGCATTTCAAGCGGACGGCACAGTCACCGCGGCCAATTCGAGCTCCATCTCCGATGGCGCCGCCGCACTCGTTCTCATGCGCCGCTCTGAGGCCGAGCGCCGCGGCATTCAACCGCTCGCGGTCATCGCCGGCCACGCGACCTGGGCGCAGGCGCCAAGCCTATTCACCACCGCGCCCATCGGCGCTATCCGCAGGCTCGCCGAACGCACTGGCTGGGCGCTTGATGAGGTCGATCTCTTTGAAATCAACGAGGCCTTCGCCGTGGTCGCCATGGCCGCCATGCGCGACCTCAACCTGCCGCACGAAAAAGTCAACGTGCACGGCGGCGCCTGCGCTCTCGGCCATCCCATCGGCGCATCCGGCGCGCGCATTCTCGTCACGCTGTTGTCGGCGCTCAAGAAATACTCGCTGAAGCGCGGCATCGCCTCGCTCTGCATCGGCGGCGGAGAAGCCACGGCCGTTGCCGTCGAGCGCATTTCCTAAGGCATTTCCCACTCGTGGTTCATAGCCGGCAGATCAGCAGCTCGCGCTCGTAGATCATCTCCGGCGGCAGATGATCGTGCAGATCGAAGAACAGCTCCTCGTGGCTCATCACCTCGCTGCGCCATTGCGCGCGATCGACGGCCTGCAGCCGGTTGAACTGCTCTTCAGAGAAATCAAGGCCGGTCCAGTCGATGTCCTTGTAGTAGGGAATCCAACCAATCGGCGTCTCCTTGCCCTGCGCGCGGCCGCGCACTCGGTCCACAATCCACTTGAGAATGCGGATATTCTCGCCGAACCCCGGCCACAAAAAGTTGCCCTGCTCGTCTTTGCGGAACCAGTTCACGTGAAAAACGCGCGGCGTGGAACTGAGCTTGCGCTGCATCTTGATCCAGTGGCGGAAGTAGTCACCCATGTGATAGCCGCAAAAGGGCAGCATGGCCATGGGATCGCGCCTCAGCTTGCCCACCGCACCGGCGGCCGCGGCCGTCATCTCCGATGCCATGGTGGCGCCCATGTACACGCCGGCGCTCCAGTTGAAGGCCTGGTAGACGAGCGGCATCGTCGTGGAGCGGCGTCCGCCGAAGATGATCGCGCTCAGCGGTACGCCCTCGGGGTCCTGCCACGCGGGATCGATGCTGGGGCATTGCGCCGCGGGTGCGGTGAAGCGGCCGTTGGGATGCGCGGCCTTGGCGCCGGTGGTGCGCGCAATCTCCGGCGTCCACAGATTGCCCTGCCAGTCGAGGCATTCCTTGGGAGGCGTGTCGGTCATGCCTTCCCACCACACGCCGCCCTCGGGCGTGAGCGCTACGTTCGTAAAAATTGTGTTGCGCGCCAGCGCGGCCATCGCGTTCGGGTTGGTCTTCACGCTGGTTCCGGGCGCGACGCCGAAGAACCCCGTCTCCGGATTGATGGCGCGGAGTTGTCCTTTTTCGTCAGGACGAATCCATGCAATGTCGTCGCCCACGGTCCACACTTTCCAGCCCTTGAGCGCCTTGGGCGGAACCATCATGGCGAAGTTGGTTTTGCCGCACGCCGAGGGAAACGCAGCGGCCACGTAGGTCTTCTCTCCCGCGGGACTCTCCAGGCCCACGATCAGCATGTGCTCGGCCATCCAGCCCTCGTCGCGAGCCATGTTGGAGGCAATGCGTAGAGCGAAACACTTCTTGCCCAGCAGCGCATTGCCGCCGTAGCCCGAGCCGTAGGACCAGATCTCGCGCGTCTCCGGAAAGTGCACAATGTATTTCGTGTCGTTGCAGGGCCACGGAACATCGCTCTGGCCGCGCTCGAGCGGCATGCCCACCGAATGCATGCACGGAACCACGCGCTTCAGGTCCTTGTCGATCTGTGCGAATACCGGCTTGCCGATCCGCGCCATGATGCGCATGCTCACCACGACGTAAGGCGAATCCGTGAGCTGCACGCCAATCTGCGCGGCCGGCGAGTCAAGCGGCCCCATGCAAAAAGGGAGCACGTACATGGTGCGGCCCTTCATGGAGCCGTGGAACAGTTGCTTCAGCTTGCGGCGCATCTGGTACGGATCTTCCCAGTTGTTCGTGGGCCCGGCAGTGTCGCGCGAAAGCGAGCAGATGAAGGTGCGCTCTTCCACGCGCGCCACATCCCGAACATCGGAGCGCGCGTGGTAGCAGCCCGGCCAGAGCTCCTGATTCAAACGGATGAACGTGCCGCGCTCTTCGAGCAGCGCACAGAGGCTGTCATATTCTTTTTGCGAACCGTCAACCCAATGGATCGAATCGGGCCGGGTGAGTTCAGCCATCTTTTCCACCCAGCGCAGCAGGTGCTTGTTGGCGCTGAGGACAGAACCGGAGTGGGGCTTAGATGCCATCGCTTCTCCTCTGTTCAAAATCCGGCTGGAAACTTGCGCGACGCCGGGGTTCGCCACGTCGCAGAATGTGCGTTGACCCTTTTTATACATCATCGCCTCCGCGCGGCCGCGTGAGCAGTGTCACGAAACGGCCGGCGCTTTTCAGGAGCCAAATGCCTGGCCGTGCCGCTCGCGGCCAAGCGCGGCCATCACCGCAGCCAGCACAAAAACGCTCACCGCGGTGAGCGCCATGGCCGTTCCGTAGCTGGTTTGCTGCGCGTAGACGGCCTCAATGTAGACCACGGAGCTGGCGATCACGCCAGCGCTCTGGTAGGCAAAGCCGGGAAGCAGGGCGCGCACCGAGTCCGGCGAAAGCTCGGCCAGATGAGCCGGGATGACGCCCCATGCGCCCTGCACCATGAACTGCATGAAGAACGCGCCCGCGATGAGCAGCAACTGACTGGGCGCGTAAGCCCAGACCGGAATCAGAAAGATTCCCAGCACCAGCGCAGTAATAATGGCGCGCCGCCGGCCCCACTTGTCGGAAAGGTGGCCAAAGACGATGCCGCCGATGATGGCGCCAACCGCGGAGAACGCGGTGATGGCTGACCTGCGCGCCGGATCGAAGTGCCACTGGCGCTGCAGAAACGTGGGATACATATCCTGCGTGCCGTGCGAGGCAAAGAGCATCATCGACATGAAGAGCAGCAGGTAGAGAAAGAGCCTCCAGTGAGAGAAAATCTCGCGGTACTGCGCGCTCCAACTGAGTTTTATAGCTGACTTCTTTCTCCAAACCGCGGATTCCTTCACCCGGAATCGAATGAAGAGCACCAATCCAATCGCGGGCAGGCTCCCAATGAAGAACAGCGCGCGCCACCCCACACGGCCGAAGAGGAAAAAGTAGCACAGGCCGGCAAGCAGATTGCCGGCGGCGTAACCCTCTTGGAGCAGGCCCGACAGCACGCCGCGCCGGCCTGCAGGCGCGCCCTCCATGGCCAGCGACGCGCCCACACCCCAGTTGCCGCCCATCACCACTCCGAATAGCGCGCGCACCACCAGCAAAGCCGTGTAATTGGGTGCCAGCCCGGTAAGAATTTCAGCCACGGCAAACGTGCCAATGTTGATCATCAGCGGCAGCCTGCGTCCGTAGCGGTCGGCCATCAGGCCAAAGACGAATCCGCCCACGGGCCGAAAAAGCATGGTCATGGTGATGACCAGCGCGATCTGCGCGTCCGACTTGTGAAAGTCGCGCGCGATGGCCGTAAGACAGAAAGTGACGAGGAAGAAATCGAAGGCGTCGAGAAGCCATCCTGAAAAGCCGGCGATCACTGCTGGAGAATGGCTGTGCGCAGCGCCGTTGCCGGCGGGCGCAACCGCATTACGCTCCGGGATGTGCGCCGCTTCACTGTCAGACATGGCCGAACCTCGAAAAAGAAGCACCCTCGTTTGCGGGAATTGCATTCCGGATCCGCAAGCCGCCGCGCGCCGCTCGCTCACCCGCCGCGGCAGCCGGCAGAATGATCGGAAAGCTCATTCGCATGATTCATCCCGCGCAGGCAGATTCTGCAGATCGATCCCAAGCTGCTGGCATTTCTTGTAGAGATGGCTTCGTTCCAGGCCAAGCGCCCTTGCGGTTTGCGTAATGTGCCGTCCGTGGCGCTCGAGCTCGGCCATCACCGCGGCGCGCTCGAAGGCCAGCACGCGCTGCGCGAGCGGCCCAGTCGCTTGCAACGCGGGCGTGTGATCGGGCACAGTCCCGGCACGCGCGTAAGAGGCCGGCAGCGCCATCTGCACATCTTCCGCTCCCACTTCATCGCCAGCCAGCAGCAAAAGCCGCTCGACAATGTTGCGCAGCTCGCGAATGTTGCCTGGCCACGGATACTGCTTCAGCGCCTCAATAGCCGCCGGCGTAAACGCCGTGGGCTTCCATCCATTTTGCAGGCTCACCTGGCGCGCGAAATGGTCCACAAGCGCCGGCAGATCTTCGCAGCGCTTGCGCAGCGGCGGCAGCTCAACCGGAAACACCAACACGCGATGATAGAGATCGCGGCGAAAGCCGCCGGACTCCACAAGCTGTTCCAGGTTGCGGTGCGTGGCCACCACCACACGCACGTCCACCGCGGTTGGTTTGTCGGAACCGATCCGCTCCACCTCGCCCTCTTCCAGCACGCGGAGCAGCTTGGCCTGCATTGCGGTGGGCATGTCGCCGATCTCGTCGAGAAACAGTGTGCCGCGATGAGCCTGCTCGAACTTGCCGGTGTGGCGCTGCGCCGCTCCGGTAAATGAGCCCTTTTCGTGCCCAAACAGTTCGCTCTCGATCAGCTCCGCGGGAACCGCCGCGCAGTTGAGCGTGACGAACGGGCCTGCGGCGCGCTGGCTCTTCTCATGCAGCGTGCGCGCCACCAGCTCCTTGCCGGTGCCGGTTTCACCATAGATGCAGACGCGGCTTTCACTGGCCGCCACACGCTCTATCTGCGCCATCACGCGGCGCATGGTTTCGCCCGCGAACACCAGCGTATGCTTGCCCACGCGTGCGCGCAGATCGCGGTTTTCAGCTTCGAGCCGCGTGAGCTTGAGCGCATTCTCGAGCGTCACCAGCAGCTTCTCCGTGGTGAGCGGCTTCTCCAGAAAATCCAGCGCGCCCAGCCGCGTGGCTCGCACCGCCATCTCGATATGCGCCTGGCCGCTCATCATCACCACCGGAGCAGCGACTCCGGCGGTCTTCAAATCTTCAAGCAGCGCAAGGCCGTCGCGCCGCGGCATCACCACATCGCTCAGGATGAGATCGAAGGGCTGCGAGCGTGCCAGCTCCAGGGCACGGGTCGCGTTGTCGCACACCACTGCTTCGTGGCCGGCGAGCCGGAAGGCGCGCGAAAGCGACGCCAGCGTGTTAGCTTCGTCGTCCACAATCAGGATGTTGGCCTTCGCAGTCATATCGCCCTCGGCAACGTGATGATAAATGCTGCGCCGCCCGAAGGCCGGCTCTGCACGGCAATGGTGCCCGCGTGGTCGGCAACCACCGACTGCACAATTGCCAATCCAAGCCCGGTGCCGTGCTGCTTGGTTGTGTAGTAGGGCGTGAACAGCCGCTCGCACTCCTCCGGAGTCAGTCCCTCACCCGTGTCGCTCACGCGCAGTTCCACGCCTTCACCTTTGGGATGAGCGGAAAGCGTGAGCACGCCCCCATCCGGCATCGCGTCTATTGCGTTCAGCACCAGGTTCGAGAGCGCGCGATGCAGCAATTCAGGGTCGGCATCGATCGGTATGGGTTCATCGGCGACGTCGCACTCGAAGCGAATCGTTGGCGCATTTGGATCCGAGGCTGGCGCGTAGAGCGCGCGCACGCGGGCGATCGCGTCTTTAGCGTCCATGCGCTCAAACTCCGGTTTCGGCATCTTGCTGAAGTCGGAGAACCGGCCGATGATGGTCTTCAGATTCGCAATCTCCGCGCCGAGCGTGGCCGTGCTCTCGCGAAAAACCTCGTCGAACTCCTCGGCGGGAAGCGCACGCGCGCGTACCAGATTTTCAACCGTAAGCTGCAGCGGAAAGAGCGGATTCTTGAGCTCATGTGCGAGCCTCCGCGCCAGTTCGCGCCAGGCTGCCACGCGCTCGCTCTGGATGAGCCGCTCGCGTTGGCTCGAAAGCTGCTCGGTCATGTGGTTGAAGCTGCGCGCCAGTACGCTCACTTCATCGCGCCCGCGTGAGGGCACACGCGCATCCCAGTTGCCGCTGGCCACCTCTTCCGCCGCGCGCGCAAGCTGCTCGATGGGCCGCGAGACCCGCGCGGCCACCCACAGGCTGAAGACGATGGCGAGAAAGATTCCGCCGGCCGCAACGCCATAGGCAATGGCGCGAATGTGCTGCTGCGCCTCTACCATGCCGGAGCGCGAGATGGCGACGACGAGCACGGCCATCACATCGCCGGCCTGATTCTTGAGCGGAATCGCAGTTGCGTTCAGACTGTCTTCGCGGAGGCTCGTCGGATTGACGACTCCATTCGTCTGCTGTCCGCTCTTGCGCGCCGCATCAATCAGCGCTTGATAGGACGCGGCCCCGGCAACCGCGCCACTCGGTCCCGCCAGCCGCGTGGGATCGAATGCGGATGGTGCAGCGTCCGAGCCTTGCGCTGCGCTGGCGTCGCTGTAAAGTCCGATGGTCATTCCCGGCGCAACCGGAAGATCGGCGAGAAAGCTCTGGTCAAGCCGCGCGCCGCCCACCAGCTTCACCGCCGGCGAAGCGCCACCCATGGCGCGCACGACAAAGAGACCCAATGCCGTCGAGCCATCGGGCAAATCCTCGCGCTTCAGAAACGGCGCTTGCGCCGGCTCCGCGGCAACCGGTTCCGGATAACCGAAGCGCGCGGGCCACTGCGCGGAGCTCACAACGTTGCCGTCCGGCCCCACAATCTCCAGAAAGTCGAGCTGGGCGTCCTGCGCCATGGTCTGTGCCTCGGTCAGATAGGGCGCCGCGTCACCGGACTGCGCCAGCTCGAAGGCCATGGCGCGTGCACGCTCGCTTGCAGCCAGCCGATCGACCGCTGCGGCCACCTCCGCCGAGCGATGCTGAAACTCGCGCTGGAACTGGCTCACGAAGAGCGCGGTCTCCTCCTGGTCGCGCTGCGCAAAGACGTGGCGCACGCGCAGCAGCACCGTCCACGCCACCGCGGCCACCGCCGCCGCCACGGTGAACGAGAACAGCAGCAGCAGCTTTTGGCGCAGGCTCATGGCGCATCCTCAAGCGAAGCGGCAGCCAAATCCGGCGTGCCGTCCGCGCCGAGCTGGAAGTCGCGAACCCGCGCTCCGATTGCGTAAGCGCGTGGAAGATCGATGAGAGGAACCAGCGTCTTGCGGTCAAGAAACTCCCGCTCTGCGCGAAAGAGCGCCGCCGTCGATTGCCTGGGAACCGACACCGGCTCGCCGGCCGCTCGCAGCAGCGCTTCCATCGCCGCGGAGGCATCCGCACCCTCAAGCGGAAGCTCGCGCAGCACCAGATCCGGATGCTGTACATGATTGATGTCCACCGGCTGCACATCGAATCCGGCTTCACGCAGATTGAGCGCGATGCGCTGCGCGGCCAGCATCATCGCGCCGCTGCCATCCACGCCCAGCACGAGCGGCGGCACGTTCATTCCGCCGCGCAGCTCATGCGCCTTGTTCAAATCGCGCCCGGTGGGAAACAAAAACGCGTAGCCGGTCATCTCCTGGGGCAGAAGGCTCGCGGTGATCTCGCCCTGTTTTTGAAAAATGACGTTGAAGAGCGCGGCGCGATCCACAGCCTCGGCGATCGACGCACGCAGTACGGGATTCGCGAGCGCGCCTGACTCGGTGATCTCAAGCGCCAGCAGTTCGACGGGCGGCGATGAGACCACTGTGAGGTGCTGCTGCTGCGCCTGGCGCAGCTCCTCGGGCGGCGCTTCGACCACATCGGCGCGGCCCACGCTCAGGTCAAGCCATTGATCGCGGATCGATCTTCCCGTCAGGACCTCGACCCTGTCCGCAAACGGGCGCCCGTGCCAGTAGTTATCATTCGCGACGAGAGCGCGCGGCTGATCCTTATCGTCGAACTGGAATGGCCCGGTGCCGACGCAACAAGAAGGCGCCTTGCCCTCGCCGGCATCGGTAAGAGAAATGAGATATTGATTCTCGGCCAACAACCACGGCAAATTTGGAACCGGAGAGTCGCTGATGAAAACAACCGACCAGCCAACCGCATGAACCGCAGTCCACGGGCAGTTTCCGTTGCACGACCCGTTCAAGGAAGCAACCACGCGATCTGCAGTGAGCGGGAAACCATTGTGAAATTGGACTCCCGGCCGGAGCTGGAACTCCCAGCGATGGTCGTCGTTCTCCGATTTCCAACTCACTGCCAGATCCGGCTGCGGCGTTCCATCCGTCCCCAGTTGCGTGAGCCCGTCGAGCACCAGCCGAAGCACAAGCCCGCCTGAAGAGTGAATGCCGTCGCCCGCGACCTCGACCCGCAGCGTGCCGCCATAGTGCGGACGCGTGCGCGCCGCTGCAGGCAACGCGAGCGCGACGAGCAAAACGCTAATTGCAAAGCGCCGTAACACGGTCCACCTCGTATTGGTTTGCCGCTTTGCGCACCACCGCAAAGACGCTCTTCGCATCCGGCGCAGCCCACATCGCCGTCACCGTTCCATCCATCGCCAGCGGCGCGCTCGCCGGCACGGCCTCGAGCGCCGGCAGATCGTAAGCGCGCAGGCTGTCGCTCACAGCCTCTCCTGAGCCCGATGCAATCGCCTGCGTTCCCGTGCCGCAGCCGGAATCGAGCACGGCGAGATCGCTGCCCCAGTCGCGCGTGCCCGCTATTGTGGCCAGCGCGCCGTTTTCCGCAAGCTGCACCTTGCCGTCAATGCCGGTAATCAGAAGTGCCGCGTTCCCCGCGGCGCGAGGCAGCAATGCAGCCGAGTAAAAAGCGGGCAGGTCCACGCCCAGGCTCGGCGTCACCACCCCGACAAAGTAATCGCGCGATGCGTTATAGAAAGCCTTGAGGGCAGGAACCGGCTCCGCCGATGCGCCTGCCTGCGTAGCCGACGGCTGCGCCGGAGGTTGAGCAATTGTCCATGGATCGTCACTCGCGTGGCAATTCACATTCCAGTTACCGGGCTGGTCTGGCGCAGGTGCAGCGCCCGTGCACGCAACTCCGGCAAGAAAGGCGCCAAAGCCGTAGCCATCCGGCGCGGGCAGCAGAATGCCCCGCGGATCGCGCGCAAGCGGAAGCCGCTGCACGATGCTCACGCGCCGCTGCGCCTGCCATCCGTTCGCTTGAGCCGCGTAGATCACAACCTGCTCCGGCTCCAGCGTAACCAAGCCGCCGGGAGTTTCAAGAGCGGCAAGAATCGGCTCGTTCGCGGCGATTACCTGCTCTTTTCGCAGCATCAGGCCGCCCACAAGCTGCGCCTGCTGCGGCTTGGAGGGCGGCAGATCCACCATCGCCACCTGGGTTTCGTCGCCTTCAATCACTTCGGCGACCCATAGGCGCTGCCGTGCGGACTCACTCAACGTGACGCGAATGGCGTTAGCGCTCTCCGCGCCGGATATGGTAACTCCGTGCGCCTTCAAGTCCTGCTCGAGCAAGCGGCGTATCGGCGCGATTTCTCCGGCGGGAATCGAAGAGGCGTTGCGAATGGTAAGCTGCGCCTGGCCGGGACCGAGAATGCCGGCAATCTGCCCGGCGAGCGCTGCCGCGGGTTGCTCCCATGGGCTGGGCGCGGGTGCGGCGCCTGCGGCGAACCCCATCGCTCCGCACATCGCCAGCGTTGCCAGCCTCATCAGCTTTGTTGCCATCATCTCTGAGCCTGTTTTCTCGTTTGGGCGGATTATATCGTCTGGCGCTTCATGCGATTGGCAAGCGCACCGTTCGCTCAAACCCTGGCGGAATGCATCTTGCGTTCCCATTCCACCAGGGTTCGAAGCTTTAGACACTCTGGCCTGAAGCACAGGTCAGTTCTGGCCGCCAGGAGCCGGCGCAGCATTCTGCTCGCTGTCCATCTCCTGCTTTACCACCGGGCTGGTTCCAACGCCTTTAAAGATGTCGTTGGCGAAGAAGAACTTCCCGTCTGACGGCACCATCACCACCTGGATCTTGTCCGAGAGCCGCTCGGCCACGATCTTGTTGATGAGCAGCGGCGACTTGTTCAACAGGTCCGCTTCGCTGGCCATGCGCTGCGCGTCGGCCGCGGCCACCACCTTGATGCGGTTGGCCTCCGCGTCTGCGAACATGTTGCGCCGCTCCAGCTCGGCTTTGCTGTCAATCACCTTGGCCTGCGCATCGGCCTCGGCGTTTTCAATTGTGGCTTCCTTGCGCGCTTCCGCCTCCAGCTTGCTCTGCTCAATCTGCTTCTCCTTGAGCGGCAGCGTGTACTGCATGGCGTCGGCTTCGCCCTTGGCCTCCACCACCTTCGATTGCGCATCGCCCTCGGCCTCCTTCACCTTTTGCCCGGCTTCGGCCTCGGCTTGCAGCTCGGCAATCTTCACCTGCTTCTGCTGAATCTCCGTGTCCACGCTCATCTGGTCGTCCTGCTGCTCCTTGAGCAGAAGCCCTTCGAGCCCCTGCGCGTACTCGGGCGGAAGCTGGATGTCAGAGAGCATCACCTCTTCCACCACAATGCCGTCGGTTGCCAGCTTGCTGGTGATGATGCCTGCCGCGCGTGCGCGCACCTCGTCGCGCTTGGTTGAAAAGATCTCGCGCACGGTGTACTCGGGCGCCAGGTCCCGCCATGCGCTGGCCACCACCGGCGGAACAAGCTCTTTATCCGCCGGCTGCGGCAGGTGAGCCTGTACGCTGGCCAGCTTGTTGGGGTCAAGCCGGTAGCGCACCGTAACGCCCAGGCCAATATTGAGCCCCTCGCGCGATTGCACGCTGAGCCCGGAGTTCTGCCCCGCAGCCGATGTCGCCTTCTTCACGCCTTCATCCAGAATTCCTGCCGTGAAGAGGTGATCGCGCAGGTCGAAGGTCTGCACGTTGTCTACCAGCGGAGCAATGAAGTGCACGCCGGGATAGAGCGTGCCCGGCAGCGTGCCGCTGATCTGGCTGATGCGCACGCCGCCCATGCCGCTCGGCACCACGACGATGCTGGCCGCGATGAGCAGCGGCGGACAGGCCGCCGCCACCAGCGCCATCGATGTGCGCCATGAGATTTCTTTGGGTTCAGCTTTGGTTTCTTTTGCGTCCGACTCAACTCCGAGCGCCTTTTTCCGCGCCATCTGAATGCGCAGCCACAGGCCATAGAGCGGAATCACTACCGCGGCAGCCAGCAACAGCACTCCCGCGACCGTCAGCAACATCTTTAGTGCGAGCATTTCCCGCCTCCGTTTGGGTGATTGAGCTCCTTCGGTTTCCCGGTCTCCGGCCGTGGAGCAAGCAGCAGCCGGACCAGTCCTCCCAGCGTCAACTCCTCGAAGAGCAGTGCTGCCGCGAGAGGGAGCAGCACCGTTCCCAAATCTGCCCATGCTCGATCCAGCAGGTTCATCGCGGCCCTCCTTACAGGGCGCCGGCAGCAGCCGTCGTGGCCGCAGCCTGTGCCGATTCATTCGCAGCGGGCGCTGCCGCTGAGGGCTCAGTCTTTGCCAACTGCGTGTTGGCAGCGGGCTGCGCTGCGCCGCCGAACAACTCGGCTGTCTCCTCATTGCGCTGGCCCACCAGTTCCACCGTGTCGCCCACCGCCACCAGCGGGTAGAGTGCTTCCAGGTCGGCCCTGCCCATGCGGATGCAGCCATGCGATGCGGCCTTGCCGATGGAGCTGGGAGCATTGGTTCCATGAATGCCGTAGCCGCGGATGCTCAGACCCATCCAGCGCGTGCCCACCGGATTGTTCGGCCCCGGCGCAACCAGGCGGCCGTCATGCGAGTAAGTGGGGTTCATCACGCGGCGCTCGATGGTGAATGTGCCCACCGGGCTCGGCGTCGACGGCTTGCCCACCGCGACCGGGTAGATCTTCACCACCTGGCCGTCTTCCACCAGCGCCAGCTTGCGGTCCTCAAGGCTCACTACGATCACCCGCTTGTGTGCCGCGACCGGCTGCGGCGCTGCCGCCTGCCCGGGCGCCGTCTGCGCCATCGTCTGCGTTGCAAAAACCGCCGCCACCACCACCGCCGCCATCCGCATCTGCCCCAAAGCTGTCATCGCATCCCCCCGATTCTTGACTGCCTGCGCCCGGAAGAAGTGCAACCCGTGCGCCAATCGGAGTACGCTGAAAACAAATACCTTACAGGAACTCTGGAAGGTGCCGAACGTGTCAGCGTCCGCACACTGTGTGCGTGCTGACACGGATCGAAGGGCGAGAAATCACGAGCTGCTCGGAAGAGCAACCCGGCCTGAGGCAGCCGCCAGCCAGGGGCGCGGCAGAAGCAACGCGGCGGATGCGTATACATCACCCCGAGGGCCGGGTTAGTATTTTGTTCGAAGAAACAACGAGGTGCCGAATGGGGTTCACGCGCAGGGAGTTGTTGCAGCTTTCCACGGCAGGCGCGGCGGTTCTGGGCGCTCGCATGGCCCTGCCTGAATTCATGGCCGGCGGCTCATCGCATACGTTCGCTGCGGTATCCGCCTCAGCCGAGCACGAGCTCTACGCGAGCCTTTTGCATACCTGGTGCGACGGTCTGGTAGTCCGCCAGGTCAGCGGCATGGCCGATCCCATGTTGAACGGCGGCCTGCTCTGCGCGGCCTGCGCGCTCATCCACGGCCGCTGCGGCGATGCGGTCTACCCGCTCCTCCGCGTCGCGCACTCGACGGGCGACGAAAAATATCTCCGTGCCGCGCTCGCAGTGCACGAGTGGTCAGAGCGCGCCGTGAGCCGCGCGGACGGCAGTTGGGTCAACGATGTCTCGCTCAGCACCTGGCAGGGCATCACCGTCTTCCACGCCATCGCCCTGGCTGAAGCGCTCGCGCATCACGGCACGGTCCTCGACCCCGCCACGCGCACCCGCTGGACGGCCCGCCTTGCAGCCGCCGCGAAATTCCTCGATAGCTTCATCACCATTGAAACCGGCAACGTCAACTACCCGGTTACCGCGAGCCTGGCCTTCCTGCTCTGCGGCCAGGTGCTGGGCGAATCGCACTACATCGACCACGCCCACGCGCTCGCCCACCAGGTTGTCGAGCAGCAGTTCACGCCCGGCGGCTTTCTCTTCGGCGAGGGACACCCGCTCAACGGCATCTCGCCCAAGGGTTGCCGCCCGGTCGATCTCGGCTACAACATCGAGGAGTCGCTGCCCTCGCTTGCTCTCTATGCAACGCTCGCCAACGACCAGCCCGTCCTCGACAAGGTCGTCGCCGCGCTCAAAACCCACATGGAGTTCATGCTGCCTGACGGCGCCTGGGACAACAGTTGGGGCACACGCAACTACAAGTGGAGCTGGTGGGGCAGCCGCACCAGCGACGGCTGCCATCCCGGCCTCGTCCTGCTCGCCGATCACGATCCGCGCTTCCGCGAGGCCGCGCGCCGCAACCTGGAGCTGATGGCCGCCTGCACCCACGAGGGCCTGCTCTACGGCGGCCCCGACTACTTTGCACACGGCGACCCGGCCTGCGTCCACCACACCTTCACTCACGCCAAGGCGCTGGCCACGGTTCTCGACCGCGCCACCTTCAACGCGGAAGCCAGTACTCGCCCATCGCTGCCGCGCGACGAGCCCTACGGCCTCAAGAGTTTTCCCGACATCGGCACAAAGCTGGCAGCCATCGGCCCCTGGCGCGCCACGGTCACCGAATACGACTGGGAATATGTAGAGCACGTGCAGGCCGGCGCGGGCGGCGCCGGCGGAGGCCATGTCTCCGGCGGCGCGCTCTCCATGCTCTTTCATAAGAGCCTTGGCCCGGTGCTCACCGCCAGCATGACTCAGTACCAGATGATCGAGATCTCCAATCAGCAGGCCTATCGCGACGGCCCGCACATGGAGCTGACGCCGCGCATCGAGTGCGGAGCCGCTGAGACTTACGCCAGCGTGAACGATCTCAAGGCCGCGCTCACAGCCGAGCAGCGCGATGGCAGCGTAGTCTTCGAGGCCCATGGCCGACTGCTCACGGCATCGCGCCAGGCGCCGCCCAAGGGCGACATCGCCTACCACTTCACCTACACGCTGAATGAATCACGCGTCGAAATCGCGGCCAGCACCACCGGCGACGCACCTGCGCCGCTCCGTCTCATCGTGCCGGTTCTGGCCGGCGCCAGCGACCGCGTCGAGCAACTCGACTCTCAGACCATCCGCATCGCGCGGCCGCAAGGCACGCTGACCGTACACAGCGACGCAGCAAGCTTTGAGCCGCTGCCCGCCGAGCGCACCTTCAACCTCGTCCCCGGCTTTGAAGCCATCCCGCTCCAGCTAGTCCTCGAGCCCGGCAAAGAAGTAAGAGTCCACCTGGAAGCAGTGACTGCATAGAATCAACAACCGCCGATTGCTTTTCTATTCCCTATTCCCTATTCCCTGCCATCGTCCCCCCACCCGCTATCCTGAACCTGTCCCATGCCCGTGCCGCGCCAGTTCGACGTAATCGTGGTGGGCGCCGGGGCGGCAGGTCTTATGTGCGCCGCCGTGGCCGGCCAGCGTGGCCGCCGCGTGGCGCTTCTCGAACACAACGCGCAGCCGGGCCGAAAGATTCTCATCTCCGGCGGAGGCCGCTGCAACTTCACCAATCTTCACTGCACGCCGGCCAACTTTCTCTCGGAAAATCCGCACTTCGCCAAGTCCGCGCTGGCTCTTTACCAGCCACAGCACTTTATCGAGCTCGTCGACCGCTACCAGATCCGCTGGCATGAAAAGACTCTCGGCCAGCTCTTCTGCGACCACTCCGCGCACGCCATTCTCGATATGCTTCTGGCCGAGTGTGCGCTCGGCAAGGTCGAGCTCGTGCTCAACGCGCGCTGCATCGCAGTGGACCGCGCCCCGCAAGGCGGTTTTCGCGTCGCATCGCCGCAGGGCGAATTTCACTCGGGCGCATTGGTCATCGCCTCGGGCGGCCTCTCCATCCCCAAGCTCGGCGCGACGGCATTCGCTTACGATCTGGCCCGGCAATTCAATCTCGAAATCGTCCCGCCTCGTCCGGCCCTGGTTCCGCTTGTTCTCGGCGGCGGCCAGTCGTGCTGGACCCAGCTCACCGGAGTTGCAGCAGATGTCACAGCCTGGGCCGGCGGCGCGCGCGCCCAGCCGAGATTCCGCGAAAAGATGCTTGTGACGCACCGCGGCCTCAGCGGCCCGGCCATTCTTCAGGCGTCTTCGTATTGGCGTCTCGGCCAGCCGCTTCTGGTTGACTTCGCTCCCGGCCTGGGCGCAGATGCCGATTTGCTCGCGCCTTTGTTCGAGCCCGGCGCCGCGCGCAACCAATCTGCGCTCCGGCAGGCCCTGCGCGCCGTGGCGCCGCAGCGCCTGGCTGCCTTCCTCGCTGAGGAGGCTGCTCCAGACGGCTGGCGCAACGCCTCGCTCACCGCCTGCGCGCACCATCTTCGCAACTTCGCTTTTCATCCCACCGGCACCGAGGGCTTTGAAAAAGCCGAGGTTACGGCCGGCGGCATTCACACCGCCAACCTGCATCCGCGCACCATGGAAGCCCGCGCCGTCCGCGGCCTCTTCTTCATCGGTGAATCCGTTGATGTTACCGGCCATCTAGGCGGCTTCAACTTCCAGTGGGCCTGGGCCTCGGCCGTCGCCGCCGCACGCGCTCTCTAGGGCGAATCGACATATTCTGGCGTGCCAGCGACGGGTCCATTTTTTCTCAGTTCGAGGAAAGAGGAGCGACGCATACCGGGTGTCTGCTAGCGACGACTGACGAAGAAATGCGGAAAAATGGACCCGTCCCTTCGGGTTGCGGCGAAAAACCG